>CAZRXE010000338.1:0-3393 GCA_964603695.1 uncultured Heliomicrobium sp. | reverse complement strand
TGCAGATGATGACCGGACACGGCGGCTGGCCGATGACCGTGTTTCTGACTCCGGAAGGCAAACCGTTTTACGGCGGCACGTATTATCCGCCGACGGATCGCAGCGGAATGCCGGGCTTTCCGCGCATACTGATTTCCATCGCCGAAGCCTACCGCGACAAACGCGACGAGATTGCCGAAAGCGCCGACAGTTTGCTCACTCACCTGAAAAGTCTGGATTCCATGCAACAACAGGAAAGCGAACTTGGCGCGGACATTCCGGACGGTGCAGCCAATCAACTGCTGCGGATGCTAGACCCTGACGACGGCGGTTTCGGACGCGCGCCGAAGTTTCCGCCTTCGATGACGCTCAGCTTTTTGCTCCGCCAACATCATCGAATCGGGCAGCCGGCCGCGCTCAATGCCGTGACGCTGACGCTCGACAAGATGGCCAACGGCGGAATGTACGATCAATTGGGCGGCGGCTTTCATCGCTATTCGGTGGACGCCAAATGGCTGGTTCCGCATTTTGAAAAGATGCTTTACGACAACGCGCTGCTGGCGCGCATTTACCTGGACGCCTTTCTGGTCACGGGCAACGAATTTTACAAACGCATCACGACGGAAACGCTGGATTATGTGCGCCGCGAAATGACGGATGAGAGCGGCGGCTTTTACTCTTCGCAAGACGCCGACAGCGAAGGCGAGGAAGGCAAGTTCTTCGTCTGGACGCCGCGCGAAGTCGCGGCCTTGCTCGGCGAAGAAGACGCCCGGCTGTTCTGCCGCTATTTCGATGTTTCCGATTACGGCAACTTTGAAGGCCACAGCATTTTGCACGTGGACGATGACGCCGGCGCGATTGCCAAGTTGTTGGGCGTTTCGGTCGAACGGTTGAACCAGGCCCTTGCGCGCGGCAAAGCCGTTTTGTTTGAAGCGCGTGAAAAACGCATCAAGCCGTTTCGCGATGAAAAGATGCTGACGGCCTGGAACGGCCTGATGCTGCGTAGCTTTGCCGAAGCGGCGCGCGTGCTGGATCGCGCGGATTACCTGGAAGTCGCCGTCAGGAACGCGAGCTTTCTGCTGACGGAATTGAAGCGAGGCGCGCGATTGCTGCGTACGCACAAGAACGGCGAAAGCAAGCTCAATGCTTATCTCGAAGATTACGCTTACCTGATTGACGGCTTGCTGGCGCTGTACGAAGCGACGTTTGACCCGCGCTGGTTTGAAGAAGCGCGCGCATTGGCCGAGACGATGATCGAACAGTTTTGGGATGCCGAGGACGGCGCGTTTTTCTTCACCAGCGCCGATCACGAAACGCTGATTACGCGCACCAAAGATTTTTATGACAACGCCATTCCGGGCGGAAACTCTGTGGCGGCGCACGTGCTGACGCGGCTGGCCTTGCTGACCGGCGAGGGGAGTTATCGCCAAAAAGCCGAGCAGATTTTGAAACTGCTCAAACCAGCGATGCTGCGCGCACCCAGCGCCTTTGGACATTTGTTCTGCGCGCTGGACACGTTTTTGGCTTCGCCGCACGAAGTCGCACTGATCGGTTTGCCGGAAGCGGAAGATACGCGAAGCCTGATTGCGGAAGTGTTCAATCGGTATTTGCCGAACAAAGTTGTCGCGCTGGCGCGTCCCGGCGATGACCGGGTGACGCGTGCGATTAATCTGCTCGAAGGCCGCAATCAGCTTGAGAACAAAGCGACGGCCTATGTTTGTCGCAATTTTTATTGCGAAGCGCCGGTCACGGACGTTGTGCAATTGCGCCGACAGTTGAGCGATTGAAAGGCGAAAAAGCTGAAAATTGACAGGCACCAGGGATTTCCATAAGATTCCGGCCTTACTTTTCAGGCACTTATTTCCAACACAACAAACTCTGCCGCGGGCGCTTTGAGGCTCGACGGCGTCAAGGTTGAAGCAACGATGGCATCACTAGGCCAGCAACTCAAAAAGGCGCGTGAAGAACGCGGCTTGACCATTCAAAACATCGCCGACGCGACGCACATCGGTTCGCGCTTCCTGCAGGGAATCGAAACCGACGATTACGGCATCCTTCCCGGCGGCGTGTTCAATCGGGCGTTTGTGCGCAAATTCGCGGCGCAGGTCGGCTTCGATCAGGAACAGGCCGTCAAACTTTACGACGAACAACTGGCCGAAATGGGTGGCGAACCGGAAAAAGGTTCTTACCTGGGTCTGGGCGACGAACTCGAAGCCAAATCGTCTTCCGGCAACGGTCTGCTGCTGGCGTTCATCGCTGTCGTGGTGTTGGGTGCGATTTTGTATGCGGCTTATCTGGCGTTCTCGCCGGCTCGATTGGGAGCGGGTAATGTCGCTGCAGCGTTGCCTACGCCGCAACCGACGGCAACCGTCACGCCGGCAGCTTCACCAGATGTCTCGCCAGGAGCGTCGCCGGATGCTTCGCCTTCACCTGGAAGTTCGCCGACACCTGAAGCTTCGCCTTCACCGGAAAGTACATCCGCCAACGGATTGCGTGTGCAGGTAATCGCCAACGGAGGCGATTGCTGGATCAATTTCCAAACCGACGGCGGCAAAGCGCAAAACATAACCTTGAAACAAGGCGAAAATCGCGATTTTGAGGCCACCGAGAAGCTTAGATTTTTGCGGCTGGGCAATCTGTCAGCTGTCAATATTTTGATTAACGGAAAACGAGCCAACCCGGACAAATTGGCTCCGAACCGCAAAGGCGTAGTGGTGGATAATGTCCTTATCACCAAAGACAATTTTCAACAATTTCTCGACTAGCTTTTCCCCGTGCGGAAACGGGCGCAATGGGGGCTGGCCCGATTGCCGTTCCGCCGCGCCGGCAACGCGCCACGTCCGCGCTTGTCCGAAAACTGAAATCCAAACCTGCCGCGCCAATGTGCGCGGCTTTTGTTTTATGGTGGACTCTTATGCTCAATGAAAACCTGATTGAAGCCCTGACTTTCGACGATGTTTTATTGGTTCCGGCCTATTCCGAAATCCTGCCGACCGAAACCGAAACCGCCACGCGATTGACGCGCAATATCAATCTGAACATTCCGATCATGAGTTCGGCGATGGACACGGTCACTGAAGCGCCGATGGCTATCGCCATCGCTCAGCAAGGCGGCATCGGCGTCGTTCACAAAAACCTGCCCGTCGAAGCCCAGCGCGACGAAGTGGACAAGGTCAAACGCAGCGAGTCCGGTATGATCGTTGATCCGGTGACGATGACGCCCGACCGCAAAATCCACGAAGCTCTCGGCGTGATGAAACGCTACAAAATTTCCGGCGTGCCGATTGTTCAAGAAGATGGGCGTTTGGTCGGCATTCTGACCAATCGCGATTTGCGCTTTGAAAACCGCCTGGACCTGACGCTGGCCGAAGTGATGACCAAAGACAATCTGATCACCGTGCCGGTCGGCACCAC
>CAZRXE010000337.1:0-10360 GCA_964603695.1 uncultured Heliomicrobium sp. | reverse complement strand
TCCGGGAATGACGTTGAAAACATCCTGCACATAAATGCCGCCGTTGTAATAGCGAGCTTTGTCCGGCACGCGGCCACGCGCGGCCACGGCCACGCCCGTCACAGGATTCAGCGAATAAGAATCCGTGCGCACGCGGTCGTAGTAAACGTCTCCGCCCAAAACCAAATTGTTGCGTTCGCCCCAGTGCTTGGCGGCTTGCAACTGCGCGCCGTGAACGACTGTGCGTTCGGGTTGCGAAGTGATCGCGCCAGTGGGATTGCCGTTGCCGCCTTGATTGACGCGCTCTTCGCGCTGGGCGTTGTAGGAATAGGAAACTGCAAACGTATCGAAAGGTCCCGCGCCGAAACGTTCATAGCGCCCGTAAAAGAAATCGAGCATGAAGTTGCGCAAGTCGGCCAGCAAATTGCCGTCGCCGCCCAGCGTTTGATCGAAGCGTTTGCCGCCGTCAATTTGCGCGCGTTGATAATGGAAAGAGAGTTGGTCGTGATCGGTCAGGCGGTAGCTCATCTTGAACAAGCCGCCGTATTGCGTGAAAGCCGTGTCGGTGGAACGTTCGCCGTCGAGCACGTCCGAACGCAATCCCAGAAAGCGTGTGACCGCCGCGTGCGTATCGTAACCACCACCCGGACGCAGCGTGTTGCTGCGGTGCGAAGCCAGGTTGAGGAGCACCGACAAATCCTTGCCGCCGAATGTCGCCAGCGTGTTTCCGCCGAAGCCGTGGTCGGCGCTGTTGTAATGCGTGCTGACACGCCCATGAATTTCCAAGCTGCCGGCGGAAAACAGCGGCGCGCGCGAAATCAGATTGACGCTGCCGCCTAAACTGTCGCTGCCGAATTGCGCGCTGTTGGGGCCGCGCAGGATTTCGATGCCGCGCAGATTGCTGACATCGTTCAGATTGAAAAAGGAATTGACGCCGCCGCGCGCGGCGGAATTTGAAAAGCGAATGCCGTCAATATAGTTGGCCACTTTCGCGCCGGTCAGGCCGCGCACGAAAATCGCGCCGACGGTGGAGCTGGTGCGTTGCAATTGCAATCCGGGTTCTTCGCGCGCGGCTTGCGAAATGACCGAAGAAGCGCGCTGTTGCAGTTCGTCTTCGCCAATCACGTTGACCTGCTGCGTGGTTTGATCCAGCGATTGCACCAGGCCGACTTCGGCGGTGATGGTCACTTCCTCCGTCAGGGCAACCAGTCCGAGTTCGATTTCTATCGGCGAAGAAGTATCGCCCGGAACCAGAACAGCGCGGCGACGGTTTTCAAATCCTTTGCCGTTGACCAGCAACTCGTAACTGCCTGCCGGAATGTTGCTCAACGCAAAGCGGCCTTCACCGTCGGTGCGCACGGTGGCAACGGCGGATTGCCGCGCGCTGAGCAAACTGACGGAAGCCTGCACCACGGGTGCGCCGGATTTGTCCTTGACCAAGCCGGTCAGATTGTGGCCGGACTGCGCCAAAATGCTCCCTGCCAAAATCGGCAGGACAAAAAAACAGGACAGCCAATTTAACAGCCGTCCTTTGATGTGAGTGTGCATTGAACTTTCTCCTCGAAGTGATTTCACTGCGGCTCCCGCTTGACCCTGACAATTCGGAAGCCGATCAAACTGTTCCGCTCATTCGGCGGGTCGTAACCGCGTACCGCCGAGCGCGCCAAAAACGCAGGCGTTTGCCAACTGCCGCCGCGATTGATTTTGGCCGTCCCGGATGGCGGGCCGGTCGGGTCCTCAGCCGGGCTGTTTTTGTAGTAACTAAAGTCGTACCAATCCTGGCACCATTCCCAGACATTGCCGTGCAGGTCATAGAGTCCCCAGGCATTGGGTTTCAGCTTGCCCACGGCGTGCGGGCGGTTTTGCGAGTTGCCCGCAAGCCACGCCATTGCCTGAGCATTTTTGTAAAGACTGTCTTCCTCGGATTCGC
Organism: uncultured Heliomicrobium sp.; assembly: GCA_964603695.1. Lineage (GTDB taxonomy): Bacteria > Acidobacteriota > Blastocatellia > RBC074 > RBC074 > RBC074. The sequence continues at coordinate 8,451 of CAZRXE010000337.1, read as the reverse complement.
CGTCTTTTTCTTCCGGCCCCGGCTTCTGTTTTTCGCGAGCGTTTTCGGACTTGCGTGAAGGTTTCCGTTTTCCGTTTTCCTCTTTCACTTCCGCTTTGGACTGAAAATCCTCGCCGGCGAAATTCCCTGTGCTGCCCGCGCGACAGGCGTATTCCCATTCGGCTTCGGTTGGCAGACGGTAAACATAAGCGTCATCCAGCGGCTGCAAGCGTTTGATGAATTCTTGCGTGTCGTACCAGGAAATGCTGGTCACGGGCTGGTCTGGGGCTTTGAAACTGCTGGGATTATTGGCCATCACGGCTTCCCACTGCGCCTGCGTGACTTCAAACTTTCCCATCTCGAAGGGTTTGGAAATCAGCACGCGATGTTGCGGACGCTCGCGCGCTTCCAGGTTGCCGGGGAAGGCTTCTCCATCGTCAGGCGTCCCCATCAGGAAGCTGCCCGGATTGATCCGCACATAATTCTTCTCGTTCAACAGCGCATCCAGCGCCGCTTGATTGGGAACGGCCAGTGACGACGGCTTGCAGCCTGTCGTCGGCAACAGGAAGATCATCACCGACACGACAACACACAGCCTCTGCCTGAACAAATGTGCAAACGCGAGTTCTCTGATCCTCATTCAATTGTCTCTCTCAAACGGAATAGACCTCTCAGGAATTTTTAGGTTGCAGTGTCGGCAGCCTACACGAGTCTCCCTTGAATGAGCAATGAACGCCCACGTTTGGTCTATGTCCGAATGAGAAACGACTGTCAAAGAACAACGGCCGCGCTGCCGGCGTCACTTCGCCATCGGCGTGACGGTGAATTCATCGAAGTAACTGACACTGTCCGTCTTCGACCACAGCCCAACCTTGCCGGAGACAGGTTCGGCCAATGTGTAATCAAGCAGTTTCTTGGCGTTCAAATAGCCTTCCAGTTGCGTGCCGTGAACGGTGATCTTCATGTCGTACCACTTGCCCAATTCCAGCGGCATGTTCTCCGTGCCTTTCTTGACGAAGCTGCGCTTCCCTTGCTTGAACGTCCACAGCACCAGATTGTCTTCCTTGCCGTTGAACCGCACGGTCAGGTAATCGCCGTTGGGTTTGACGTTGAACAAAATGCCGGCGCACTTATCAAGCTGTCCCGAAATCAACTTGAATTTCATGCTGATCTCGCCGTTTTGAAAGTCGTTGATGTCTTTGGCCACGGAAATCGGGAAATAGGCGAAGGCTTTGACGTTGTCCACGAAGTCTTCGTGCTTCGAGCCGTAAATGGTACGCGCTTTTTCGGCCAGTCCGCGCGCGGGATTGCCGCGCAGCCATTGGCGTCCGTCCACAGCGTAAACTTTCTTGCCGCCGTCTTCGACCACCATCCAATCGCCGACCATCGAAAGAAACTTCGACGATTCGCCGCCCGGTTTATCCTTGCCGACATCCACTCGAATCGGGCGCGCATCTTTCGGCGCGCTCAAAGGCTTTTTGTTTTGCGCTTGCGCCACCAGCGCCAAACCAAGCAACGCCGCGCTCAAAATCAAAAGACAGAGTTTCATAAGCAATCATCTCCTTTTGCGCCGCGCGAACCACCAAGCCAACAAGGCGCTTGGCGGCCACAGCGCATAAAAAATCAACTTAGCGGATTTGGGATGCACTGCCAGCGGATAGCCGGGAAACGCCGACTCTTCGACAGCGGCTGGCGGCGCAATTCCCGTAAACTCGTAAAGCTGTTCCAGCACAATCGGCACGGTCGTCGAACGGTTCATCACTTTGCGTCCGGCGAACTCGTACCAGATTTCCCCGTAGCGGTCTTCAACGCCCGCGCCTTCAAATAACCCTGTTTGACTTTGCGCGGCGTAAACAGCTTCGACGCGCGGCAACACGCGGCGAAGTTTGTTCAGAATGCTGCGCTCGTAATCCATCAAGCGCGGGTCTTCAGCGGCCAGATTGATGGTGATGCGCAGCGGTTCGCGAATTTGCCGCAGCGCCTGTTCGTCCGCGCGCGGAAAGGAATTGCGGTGGTTTTCGCTGACATCCCAACTTGCGCGCGCCGACGAACTCAGCCAGATCGCAGCAGCAGCAATCGCCAGCGCCGCCAGCGTTTGCAGCAATCGCGCGGAGAGTTTCTTTCCGGCGTGCATCCAAAGAGCGGTCAAGGCAAAACCCAGCAAAGCAATCACCGCCATCACCGCCACGGTGTTGAGCCGCAGTAAACCTTGTTCAAACCAGCGCAGCGCCGCCACTGGCGTATAAGCTGCGACTTCCGCCAGCCAACCGCCGCGCCCTGCGGCAAGGAAATCCAGCGCCCAAGTGCCGAGCGTGAAGCTCAAGGTCAGAATCGCCGCGCTCGCTGCACTTTCCGCCAGCGCAGCCGCCGCCATTGCCACGCCGCTGCCGAGCAGCATTCGCAGCCAATGACCGAGTAGCAAATTCCAGCTTTCCGGCGCGTAAAAGTGTCCGCCGTAAGACTTCCACAAAACAACGGCAATCAGTCCCGGCAGCCACGCCAATAGCCAACCAGCCAGCAGTGCCATCATTTTGGCCGCGATGGTCAGGCTCAAACCGGCGGGAAATTGCAACGCCAGTTTCCACGCGCCGCTTTCTTTTTCCGCAGCGATTAAACGAATCGCCACGAAGGGAAACAGCAGTGTCAGCGCCAGTTCGTAAGCGCCGAAGGTCGGAACCAGAATCCCGTCGAGCGGCGTCAAGCCCTGCGCCAACGCCGCCGCGCCGCCGCCTATGCCGCTGGCTTCAGCGTACAAATTGACTGCCGTGATGAAACTGTTGCCGACCAGCGGCCCGATCAGCACCAGCAGCAACCAGTAGGCGCGCGATGCCGTCAGTTCGCGCCATTCCTTGGCAATGAGCAACGACAGCAGCCTAAGTGAGCGCAAGAAAGATTTCCTCCAATCCGCCGTCGTTCAACTTCGCCAGCGCGCGCAGTTCATCAATCGAACCTTCGCCAACGACGCAGCCTTCGCTAAGCAAGACCAGCCGGTCGCAAACGCGCGCGGCATCGTTGAGTTGATGAATCGAAAGCATCAGCGTTCGCCCGCCTTCCGCATGCCGCCGCAACAGCGCCATCACCTCGCGCGTTTGCCGCAAATCCAATCCGTCAAACGGTTCGTCCAGCATCAGCAGCGGATGCGGCGTCAGCAGTCCCAACGCCAGCAGCAGACGCTTGCGCTCGCCTTTCGAGAGCGAGCCGATGCGCGAAGCCAGCAGATGTTCAAGCTTCAATTCCGCCACCAGCGTCGCCGCCTTGATTGGCCCGGCATACAGCTTTTCAAAAAAGCCCAGCGCCCATTGCACGGATTGCGCGGCCCAAGGCGCTATGCCGTCTGGAAGGTAAAACAAGGCTTCTTTGCGCCGCGCAGCGGGAAGCAGTTGTTGCCGGAAACTGACCTTGCCGCCATCGCCCGGCGAAAGCCCTGCCAGACATTCAAAGAGCGTCGTCTTCCCTGCTCCGTTCGGACCGATCAATCCCAGGACTTCGCCTTGCTGCACGCGGAAGCCGACTCGATGCAGCACCGCGCGCGCGCCGAATTGTTTGGAAACACCGTGGACAGTCAGCAAGTCCATCGTTAGCTCAGAAAATAAATCGCGCTTGCAGTTGAAACATGCGCGGCGGGTCAATATTGGCGAATGCCGGAATCGCGTTGGACGCCGTGCCGACAGCCACGAACTGTCCGAAGGTCGAGCTTGGCGTGGCGGCATCGCCGTAAATCGTCTGCCCGCGTCCCAGATAGTTGCCGTGATTCAGCAGATTGAAGCCTTCCAGCCGCAGCAGCAGGCTCGCGCGTTCCGAGAACTTGATGCGGTTTTCGACAAAGAGCGACACGTCCTCGGTCATCGTGCCGCGAAACGCCGATTTTTCGATGACTCTGCCGTTGATGACCGGGCGGTCGTTGTTCGCGCCGTCGCCGTTGTTGTCCACGCCCGTCGTGGCGTTGAACGGACGCGCCGACGCCAGTTGGGTCAGCGTGCCGACGGTGAAATTCAGCGGCAATTGATAACTGAACGTGATGACCGCGCGATGGCGTTGATCGAGCAGGCTGGGCCCGCGTTCATATTCGCCTTGCCGGTCAAAGGTTCCCTGATCCGGCGCAATGCCGTTGCCGTCCGGCTCGGTGTTGTTGGTCGCTTTGGACAGCGTGTAGCTGAGCGCGGCGTAAATCTTCCGATGGCCGCGATAGCTGATCTGCGTTTGCAAACCATCGTAATCGGCCACGCCCAGGTTCATCAATACGCTGACCTGCCGCACGCCGCCGTTGACCGGCAAAATCGGGCGCGTGGCATTGGCCGCCGCCACGGTTCTGACCTGTCCCGGCGCGGTGCGGTCGAAAGGCGCGGGCGCATTCAAATCCACCGTGCGATCAATGTCGCTCAAATGCTGGCGCACGTAATCCGCGCCGACGAACAAGCCTCTGACCACTTCGCGCTCCACGCCGATGGAACCAACGTGGCTGCGCGGATTGAGCAATTGATCGGGATAGTTCGGCAGTTTGGAAAAATCCAGGCCGAAGCGCGTGAACTGCGCCTGATAGAAAGGCCGCAAACCCGCTTTGATGGTGATGTCGCGCGCGGGCAATTGCGAAGCCGGCAGCGTTCTGGGATCGAGCGGTACGGGCAAACAAGCGCCGGTCAGACAAGTCGGAAAACCCGTTTGGCCAGGCGCGGCAGTGTAAGTCGTCAATCCGTCCAGGCCGTTGACCAGATAACTGGCGACGGCGTTGGAGCGAATCTGCGTGTAATACATTCCGTAACCGCCGCGAATCGAGGTGCGCGAACTGCCGCCCGGATGCCAGCCGAAGCCCAGGCGCGGCGCGAAATTCCGTTTGGCATCGGTCAATGTCTGCCGGTCGTAACGCAGCCCGACATCCACCGTCAGATCGCTGCGTAGGCGAATGCTGTCCTGCACAAAGCCCGTGTAAAGCCACTGCGTCAATTCGTAGCTGCTAATGCCGAAGTTGATCGGCTGCGTGTAGTTCTGCACGTCGGCCAGCGTCAATTGATCGAAGGGCGCGGTGGTCGTGTTTCTGAACGTGAACGTGCCGAGCACGGCGGTGCCGGGTTCACTGCCCGTGCCGCCGGAAGTGTGACGAATCGCGCTGCCTCCCAGGCGCAGGTAATGTTTGCCGAGCGACCACCACAGGGTGTCTGAAATCTGCACTTGGCGGCTGTAAATGTCCGAAAGCCTGGATTGGCCGATGGTGAACGGTACGGAACCGGCACGCGTGTAAGTGGTCGAAAGGTTCTTCGCTTCCCACTTCGTCACCGGGTCGCCGTTCAAAAAAGAAAAGCGCGCTTCATTAAGCAAGTTCGCGCCGATGGCCCAGGTGTGATTGGTCTGCATCGTCCAGGAGCGCCGCGAATATTTGCGCGCCACGCTCGGCGCGTTCGTGCCGCCGACGGCGTCTTGCGGGTTGTCGTCGTAAAAGCGATCAATGTTGAAACGCCCCATCAAGGTTTGATTGGCCGTCAGTTTGTGATCCACGCGGCTGTTGAGCAGGAACTGCCGGTAATGTCCGGTGTAATCCAGGCGGCCATTCGACGGCAACAAGAACGCGGGCAGCGTGGTGGAAAGAAACGCCGTTCGATCCTGCTGCGTGTAATCCGTCGTAGCGAAAAAGAAAGTTTTGTCTTTGATGATTGGTCCGCCAACCGCTACCGAACCTTGATTCAGTTTGTCGGGAATATTCACCGGGTTGATCGCCGCCAGCGTCGTCGGCGTCACGCAAGTGGGAACTGATGGCGGGCAAAAGTTTCGAGTCGAAAAAGTCTTTGCCTGCCAACCGCCGTGACGGTTCATAAACAGTGCTTCGCCGTGCAATGTGTTCGTGCCGGATTTAGTGACAATGTTCAGCGCCGGGCCGGAAGTCCAGCCGAACTCGGAAGAAAAGGCGTTCGACAGTACGTTCATTTCTTGCACTGCTCCGACCGGCACTGTGGCAATGGCCGTTTGGCGTCCCCAGCCTTCATCGTTGTTTCCGCCATCGAGCAAGACAGTGGTCGAACGGCGTCCGCCGACGCCTGTGACGAAATACGTCGCGTTGACAAACAAATCGCCGGTTCCTTTGGCCTGCCGGAATGCTGAATTGAGCAGCGGCAGCGTCGTCACTTTGCGCCCCAGAATCGGCGTGGCGTCAATCAGCTTGCTTTCCAGCCGCCGCCCGATCTGCGAATCGGCGCGCACGCCTTCGGTCGTTCCAAAGATCGTCACATCCACGGTCTGCGCTCCGACCGGCAACTTCACTTTCAAGGTCGCGGTTTCGCCCGAACGCAGCGCGACATCCTTGACGTCCTGATTGCTGAAGCCTTCTTTGGACACGCTGACTGTGTATGTCCCGGTCAGCGGCAAGGCCGAAAAGCCTGCGCTGCCGTCGCTGCCTGAAACGGCTTCGCGCACGGCACCGGTGGCGGTGTTCACGACTGAAACTTTGGCGTCCTTGATGATCGCGCCGGTTTGATCGCCGACGACAATAATCAGCGCCGCCGTGTTCGGAGACTGCGCCGCCATCGGCGTTGAAATTACGGTCACAAATGGAAGCAAGAGTATTAGCAAGCGGAATTGATGCTTAATCGTCATGACTAACCTTGTCGTCTTTGCAGCAGTTCACCCCACCGGTTTCGACTCCGAAACCGGTTCGTTTACGGCTCAAATAATTCCAAACCTGTTTTAGTAGAGATGCGCCATTCCCAGCGATTCGATTGGCAAGAGCAGTGATGCTATCCGCCGGAGAGAACTACTACCAGCGCCTAGTAGATGTTTTCCGAAAAGGCGCGAGGCCGAGAAGCGACAAAAAAACTCACCGCCGATTGCGATTGTGCAATGACGGCGGTGAGAAGAGCCTCGCACATTGTCTTCTCGAAGAAGACGCACGCGAGTCAGCTTAATAAGGCCACGAAATTACTACCAGCACTCGTAGCGAAAAACTATTGCAAAGTCGAAACCGCCGCCTCAATCAGACGGTGAACAAGAGTCAGCGATTGCGAATTGGTGGCGATCAACAGCGTCGCCGTTACCAGCGCGCCGAACGAAATCCAAAGGGAAGCCGGAACCGTTACGGAATGCCGTTCGTGTTCGGAAGTGGCCAGCTGCGCCAGCAGTTTGACGCGATGGGCGACGCCGCTCGTGTCTTCGCCAATCAGCAGAGCGCCGGCGGGCAAGACGGGGCGAGCGCCGGCAGGAGCCAGCCGCGCGATTTTGACCAGCGCCGCCGCCAAATCCAACGCGGTTTCTCCGCCCTTGCGCGCGGCGTATTCGTCCGCCGCCGCTTCCGAAGCCGCCGCCCATTCTTTGTCGAGCAGCCGCCCGCAAGGAACTATCGTCAGTGCATCGCGACAAGCTCGCAGCAAGGCCCGTTTCAAATTATCGCGCGCCGCCAGATGCCCACATTCGTGCGCAATGGCCGCCGCCAATTCGTCGGCACTGAGCGCGCCGAACAAATGGTCGGCGATAAACAATCGCGGGCAAAACGTCCCAACTACCGCAATCACCGGAAACGAATGCCGCAACCGGTAAGCCGGAATGGAAACTTGCGGCAAGGCCAACGGTTCGGAATTTTGCAGCCAGCCGTGAATCAAACTTCGCGTCGCCAGCCAGGCGGCCACGCCGCGCCAAACTGCCAGCGACAATCCCAGGGCGGAAAAACCGGCCAGCAAACCAAGCTGCAAACTGACCTGCTCCGTCGCGTGACGCGGCTCGTGCGCAAGGTAAGCCGGGATCAACAACACGGCGACGCAAAGAACGGCGGCCAATCCCGGAAAAACGCGCAAGGCAAACAAGACCTGTGAACGGGTCGCCGCCGTCCAGGCTTGCGCGCGCCGTTGCAACAATCGCCAGCACAGCGCCGCCAGCAAAGAGGCCACGGCGTTGAACGTCAACAATCCGCTGAGCGCCAGACAGATTCCAAGCAGTTCGTACACAGCCATTACTCCTTCCCGCGCAAATCGCGCCGCTTCTCTTCAATCAATCGGTCGAGTTCATCCAGCAATGCGCGGTCGTGTTCGCTGACCGCGTCCACTATGCAGGCCAGCACAGGCTCGACGCCGTTTTCGCCGCGCCCGAGCAACATATCAATCACATCGCGCGCAATGCCGCGCTCAAGCTCCTGCGGCGAAAAGCGCGGCGAATAAAAAAACGCCCGCCCGTCTTTGTGTCGTTCGAGCAGACCTTTTTTGTGCAGCCGGTCGAGCGTGGTCATCAACGTGGTGTAAGCCAGCCGCTCGCCGAATGCCAGATGGACATCGCGAACGCTGACTTCCAGACCCTCTTCGTAGCGTTGCCAGACCATCTGCATCACATCGCGTTCCAGCGGGCCAAGCTCCGGCGCGATGGTTTCGCTCGGAGATTGATTGCTTTTGAGTTTGAACAGGGCGAGTCTCATAGCGCGGGGAGTATTGGCAAGACCCGCCACGCTGTCAACACTCCCTCCAACCAGGGTCTATTCATTCTCCGGATTTAGCCACAGAGGGC
>CAZRXE010000336.1:0-4376 GCA_964603695.1 uncultured Heliomicrobium sp. | reverse complement strand
CGTCGTCCGCCGGCGGCGTATGCAAATGAGCGAAGGCGTCGGCAAACACCTGACGAATGACTTGAATCGTTTGCGCCGAAACCGTCACCGCATCGGCTTCAGTTTCAACTTGGCGAACGGCCAAACCGGGAAACCGCTTGTACAAACGAAACTGCGCCGCGCGCAACGGGCGATACACCAGCTGCTCCCAGCGCAAATGTTCCAGCGTCCGAAATAACAAAAGCGGATTCAAAGTCATGAATCTCAAATCTCAAATCTCAAATCTCAAATCTCAAATCCTGAATCACCGCTTCCGGCTTCCCGCTCCGCAACGCATCTTCAATCCGCAACGTCGCGAGCGTTGTCATCACCAAACTGCGCCAGGCAATCGGCATCTCGCCGCCACAGCGCACGGCTTTGGCAAACGCCCCCAACTCTTGATCGAAACCTTTATCTTGCGCCAACCGCTTTGTCACCTTGCGTTTGCCTTCGCTCCACATTTCCAACTGCCGGAAATCATCCAGCACAGCCACGCGCCCACCGCCGTATACTTCGATCCGCTCTTTCGGAAAGCTGCGGTCGCCTGTGGCGAAGTAATTGATGTTGCCGACGGAACCATCGCTGAATTTCAAAACAATGCTCAAAGTGTCCGCGCCTGAAGCCGCTTGATAGGCGAAGACTTCTTCGATGTCCGCGCCGGTCAGAAATTGCAAGGTGTCAACGAAATGGCAGACTTCGCCGACAATGCGCCCGCCGCCTTCGTCCTGTTGAATCCAGCTTTCCTTTGGAATTTCGCCCGCGTTGACGCGGTAAGTGACGGCCAGCGGCCCGGTTCCGGCCAAAAACCATTTCAATTCCGCCGACAGGGAAGAGAAGCGCCGATTGAATCCCACCATCACGCGGCCTTGTGATTGGCCGGCGGCGGCGACGACTTTATTCAAACCGTCTTCATCAATCGCCAATGGCTTTTCGACAAAAACCATTTTGCCCGCGCGCAAAGCTTCGGTGGTCATTGCCGCGTGTGCATTGTGGCGCGTGGCGATCAAAACGGTGTTGATGTCTTCGCGCGCAAGCAATTGCCGGTAATCGGTCGAACAAACCGCGAAGCCGAACTGTTCGCCGACGGCTTTAGCCGTGCGCCCGGTCGCCGTTGCCAAACCAACCAGACTGACGCCGTTCATTTTCGCCAGTCGCGGCAGCAACACGCTTTTGGCGAAGTTGCCCGCGCCGATCACGCCCAGGCGAACTTCGGCGGCTTTGCGCGCCGCGCGCAGTTCGACGACTTTGGCACCGCTCGCCTCGCCGTAAGTCAGCAAAATGCCCAAATAGTTTTCCCGCGTTTTACCGGTAACGATGTCGTAAGCCTGTTCGGCCCGGCCAATCGGGAAACGATGCGTGATGAGTTGATCCAACCGCACGGCTTTGGTGGCCAACAGTCGCAAAAACTCCTGCATATTGCGCCGCTCCGTCCAACGCACGTAACCGACGGGATAATCCACGCCGCGCTCTTCGTAGTTGGCGTCGTAACGCCCCGGCCCGTAAGACCGCGACAGTCGCAATTGCAGTTCTTTTTCGTAATAAACCTTGCGCGGCACGTCCATCCGCACCGCGCCGACCATCGCCACCACGGCGCGGTCGCGCGCGATGATGCCGGCCAGTTCAATCGGATCGTTCGTGTCCGCCGCCGCCGTCACGATCACCGCATCCGCGCCAAAGTTGTCAGAGAACTGTTTGACCGCCGTTTCCACATCGCCGCCGCGCAACACGGCGACATCCGCGCCGTGCAGTCGAGCGAGTTCGACTTTGCCCGGTTCCAGATCAATACCGATGACACGACAACCGGCGGCTTTCAAAATCTGCACCGTCAGTTGACCGAGCAATCCCAGGCCGATCACCGCCACCGCGTCGCCGAGCTTCGCTTCCGCCGTTCGCACGCCCTGCAAGGCAATCGCGCCCAGCGTGACAAACGCCGCTTCATCGAAACTGACGACGTCGGGAATTTTAACCGCCAGATTTTTCGGCACGAAGATCGTTTCCGCGTGCGAGGCGTAATTCATCCCCGCGCAAGCCACGCGGTCGCCGGCGCGAAACTCTTCCGCACCCTTGCCGACTTCGCGCACCACGCCGGCGCAGCTATAACCGAGCGCAATCGGCGTTTCCAGTTTGGCTTTGACTGTTTGCAGGGTCGCCATCAATCCATCGCGGCGCAGCTTGCCGATCACTTGCCGCACCAGATCGGGACGTTCTTTGGCTTTGCCGACCAGCGATTTTTGCGCCAGATCAATCGCCATCTTTTCCGTTCCCGCGCTAATCAGCGAAGAAACATTGCCGACCAAAATGCCGCCGTTGCGACAAATGGTTTCCGGCACGTCGTCCACTTTCAGCACGCCGGAGCGAAAGTTTTGAATGACTTGTTTCATAGGAAGCGTTTCAGCCGCAGAGTACACAGAGGCCACGGAGGGATTTATGCCAAAGTTTGTTCTCTGTGTTCTCTGTGCGCTCTGTGGCTGGAAATATTCATCGGCAGCGTTCGCGTGATGTATTTCCGATACCAGGTGTCGAAGATCAAAATCGCGAACAGTTCATAAGCATTGTCGCGCTGACCGCGCCGGTGTTCTTCGCGCAGTTGTTGGATATATTCATATTCAAAAATGCCTTCGCGCCGGACGTAATCGCGCGGCAGCAGCTCATCGAAATAACGATCCAGCTTTGTCCGCATCCAACTGCCCAGCGGCACGTTGAAGCCTTTTTTCGGCGCGCGCAGATTTTCCGCCGGAATCAGATCGGCAAAAGTCTCACGCAAAATCACCTTGCTGCCCGCGCGGTTCAGCTTCATCGAAAACGGAATTTGAAACGCCAGTTCGACCACGCGCGGATCCAGAAACGGCACGCGAAGTTCCAGCGCCCAGGCCATGCTCATCTTGTCGGAATATTCCAGCAGGTTGTCCGGCAGGAAGGTCAGCACGTCCAGGCAGGAAAAACGATTGCCGTCATCCCACTGTCCGGGCATTTGCGAAAGATGTGCTTGCAGTACGCGCGATGAATCCTCTTTGCCGGCGGCACGCTCGCCGAACAATTTGGCTTTGCGCGTTTCGTCCAGGTAATAAACCCATTTCAAATATTGCCGCGCCGGATCGCGGTCAAGTCCGGCCAGCAGCGCGCGCACGCGATGCAAACGCCGGTCATTGAAATTGTCTTGAAAGCCGGAAAGCGCCGCCAGCGCCGCTTTGGCCGCTACGCGAGGAAGCAGCCGCAGATACTTCATCGCCTGCACGGCGCGATAACGCGGGTAGCCGCCGAACAATTCGTCGCCGCCCGCGCCTGACAGCGCCACCGTTACAGATTCCCGCGTGTAACGCGACAGCAGCGAAGTCAGAAAAAACGTCGTGTTGCCGAACGGCTGATCGAAATGCTCGATCAAATCCAACATCTCTTCCGGTCGTGACAGATCAATCGTCAGTTCGTGATGTTCGGTCGCGAATTTGTCGGCCGCGCGCCGCGCTTCTTCGCGTTCGTCGTAATAACGCATCTCCGGTTCGTCAAACAGCACGGTGAAGGTTTTGACCTGGCGCGAATATTGCGCCAGGAGGCCAACGATCACATTGGAATCCACGCCGCCCGAAAGAAACGCGCCCAGCGGCACATCGCTGACCATCTGACTTTTCACCGCGTCGGTCATCACTCGGCGCAACTCCATCGCCAATTCGGCTTCGTCCGCGCCTGCACCTTTCCACTCGGTGACATTCCAATATCGTTCCAGCTTTACCACCCGGCGCGCGCGCAGGTCGTATTCCAGAAAGTGCCCAGGCGGCAATTGCCGAATGCCGCGAAAAATTGTGTTTGGCGCGGGCACATACAAAAACGAAAAGAAATCATGCGCCGCTTGCCAGTCAATGTCCGGCGAATACGCGCCCGAAGCCAGAATCGCTTTGATTTCCGAACCGAAAACCAACTGGCCATTGGTTTCGGTGTAATACAGCGGCTTGACGCCCAGATGATCGCGCACCAGAAACAAACGTTCGCGGCGGCTGTCATAAAGCGCGAAGGCAAAAATTCCGTTCAACAGTTTGAAGCTTTCTGCGCCACGCTCTTCGTAAAGATGCAGGATGCTTTCGGTGTCGGATTGCGACGCGAATTGATGCCGCGCCGGATCGAGCTTCGCGCGCAATTCGCGGTAGTTGTAAATCTCGCCGTTGAAACTGATCCAAACTGTGCCGTCTTCATTGGTCATTGGCTGATGGCCCAGTGGCGAAAGATCAATGATGCTTAATCGCCGATGGCCAAGCGCCAGTTTGTGCTGAGGGAATATCTCCACGCCGCCGTCATCCGGGCCGCGATGAACCAGCGAAGCCGTCATTCGTTCAATGACGGCTTGGTCTGTATTTCCGGTGATGCCG
>CAZRXE010000335.1:0-2255 GCA_964603695.1 uncultured Heliomicrobium sp. | reverse complement strand
ACTGGCAGGAGCGGCTTTCAATTTCTTTTCCCACTCCATGCGGCCCAAGTCGGTATCAATGGTGAACAGGCTGTCATCGCTGCCCGCGACAAAGCCGAGCATGCGAAACCCGCGATAGCCGATCAACCGATCCAGCGTCGCAGGCGGTTGCAGGCTGTTCAATTGTTTCGGCTGATTTTTCAGTTTCATTTTCCAGAGAAACTGAAAGTTGCCGGGTTTGGCCATTGAATCTTTGTTGATTTTGCCGTCCGAGCGAATCCAGGCGGAACGCTGCGCGTCGGCGCTGTCGGTTTGCCAATCGCGGCCTTGCGCGCAAACCACACCTGCCCAGGCGGTACAAAGGATGAGAGATGCAACAAGTTTTTTCATTGCGGAAATTCCTTCTGATTTCATCGCCGGCCAAACAGACCGGCAAACAGAAACGCCGCGACAGCTCAAGCGGCTTGCGCTTCAAGCAGTCGCAGCGTTTTAGCCTGAATGGATTCCAGCACGGCGTCGCGCAAAAAGGCACTCGCCTGCAATATTTCCACTCCGATCATTTCATTTTGGTCATTCAGTTCGACAGTGATGTTCGGACTTAGCTCCAAACTGCGGCTCTCAGGCTCGTCCGACAGCACCAAGTGCAAAACATCATCCTGCTCGAAATAATGGATTCGCGTCTTATTCATATTGAAACCTTCCGGTTCGCAATCGAAACCGGATTTGCTGACGGGTAATCGCGTGAACAGTGACCGGCGTAATGGTTTCGTCAGTCGCTTCATAAGGAATCATCAGCAACTGTTTGCCGTCACGTCCAACCACCACCGTCCGCCCCGTTTCCGTGTCAAAGTAGCGTTCGCTGGAATAACGAACAATGTGTTCCAGGGCTGCCAGATCAAAGCCTCGCAGTTTCGCCCGGTATTGCAGGTATTCTGTCCAGACGATGGTCGCCATACAACCTTATTGCGAACTTGGATCAATAAATGACTTCACCGCGCCGCTCTGTCAGCCGCGCCGCCGGCGATGCCGAAGCAATACTGATAGCCGTCGAAGGTGTTGATATAAACGCGCCCGTTGGCCACGGACAATCCGCCCCAGTGGCTCCACGAAGCGATTTGGTCGCCGCTCGACCACAGTTCCTTGCCGGTTTGCGCGTCCAGCGCGTAAAGCACGGCTTTGGTCGAATTCTTAATGCGATATTTGGCGTCGTGGTTATAGGCCAGGCCGATGTCGTAGGCGGCTTGATCCGTGTCTTCGCCAGAGCCGTAAGCGAAAATCACGCCGTTGGCAATAACGGGCGGCTCGGCGCGATCCATATCGCGCGAAATCCAGGCCGGCGTCAGCGTGTATTTGCCTGCTTTGTCTTCGACTTTGAAAGCGACAATGCCACCTTTTTTGACCACACCGTTTTGAATCGGCGCGGTGAATTTGGAATGCTTCGGCCCCCAGAACGGCGACAGCACCCAGCGCGTGCCTTTCGCGTCTTCCCAGGATGCGAGCGATCCCCAAACGCCTGCCGAAGCGAAGTTCACTTCTTCGTTGCAGTACAGCGGCGTGCGATGCAACGGCGTGCGATGGTCGTCGCCGCCGATGGAATCCGTGTCCATCAGGTACATTACGCATTCCTTGCCCGCGTCCACCATCAATTCTTTGCCTTTGTATTTGAAAATCGCGCAACTGACCTGCATATCCAGGTCGCGTTTCCAGAGCCATTCGGCGTTGGAGGGGCCGTAATAATCCACCAGCTTCGCTGCTTTGGTCGCAGGGTCTTGTTTGACGCCGATGATGCCGTTGCCGTAAACGCCGTTTTCAGGATTCCACGGGCCGTCGCCAGTGCCCGTGTACATCACACCTTTGCTGTCAATTGCACCGCCTGTGCGTCCCCACATACCGCCGCCCGCCGGGCCCCACGAACCGACTTTGTCAGTTGCCAGGTCGTAGATGTAAACCATGTTCGGATTGCCGCCGCAGCCTTGCGCCGTATGGACGTAGATGACGTTTTTATAAAGGTTCAATGCGTAAGGTTTACCGTTGGGCGGCATGAATTTGGCGGGCGCGGCGATTTCTTTGCCCGTGGCCAAATCTACGCGGCGCAGCGTTCCGTCCCAGGCAGCCGCGTAAACGATGTATTCGCCTTCGGCTTTGCCGGGACCAATGACAGGCGTCGCGGTGATGCCGCCGGGACACAAAATCCCAGCGCCGCGTCCGCCGCCGACGGGCGGTTCCCAATCGGTTTCAAAGTGACGTTTCCAGAGAATCTCGCCTGTTTCGGCATC
>CAZRXE010000334.1:0-1713 GCA_964603695.1 uncultured Heliomicrobium sp. | reverse complement strand
AAATGGTGTTTATTGTCTTAACCGGCGAAGAATTCGAGCCACGCGACGTGACTGTCGGTGATGAGTACGGCGACCAGATTGCTGTGCTAACCGGTTTGAAAGAAGGCGAGCGCGTGGTGACACAAGGCGCTTATCAACTGCGACTGAAACAACTGCGGCCAGGCAGCAGCGACGAACACGCCGGGCACAACCACGCACACTGACATGCTTGATCGAATCATCCAATGGTCGTTACGGAATCGGTTACTGGTGATTGCATTGGCGCTGGCGCTGTTGATTTACGGCGGCATTGTCACGCTGCGTTCACCAGTGGATGTTTTCCCTGATCTGACGGCGCCGACAGTCACGATCATCACGGAACCTGCGGGGCTGGCACCGGAGGAAGTGGAATCGCTGGTCACGTTGCCCATCGAATCCGCGATCAACGGCGCGCCGGGCGTTTTGCGCTTGCGCTCGAATTCGGCCATCGGGTTGTCACTGGTGTTTGCCGAATTCGAAATCGGCACGGACATTTATCGCGCGCGGCAACTCGTCACCGAAAAGCTGCAGCAAGTGCAAATGCCTGCGGGCGTAAAACCGCCAGTGTTGGGACCTGTTTCTTCAGCAATGGGTGAAATCATGCTGATTTCGCTGACGAGTAAGGAAACCTCGCCGATGGAATTGCGCTCGCTGGCGAATTGGGTGCTGCGCCCGCGTTTGTTGAGCATCGCGGGCGTGTCTCAAGTCACGTTGATCGGCGGAGAGCAAAAACAGTTTCAGGTTCTGGTTGACCCGGCGAAGTTGGCCGATTATGGCTTGTCATTGCGAGAGGTTTCGGACGCTGTCGCGGACGCCAACGCCAACGCGAGCGGCGGTTTTGTCACGGAAGCGCAGCAGGAATATCTAATTCGCGGGCGGGGTCGAATTTACACGCCGGAAGAGCTGGCGAATTCCGTCATCACGGTGCGCAACAGCGCGCCGATACTCATCAAAAATGTCGCCGAGGTGAAATTCGGCGCGGCCATCAAACGCGGCGATGGCAACTTCAATCTGCAACCAGCGGCGATTGCCACGATCACCAAACAGCCGACCGCCAACACGCTGGAAACCACAGAGAAAATAGAAGAGGCGGTCGCGTCGCTAAAGGCTTCGCTGCCCGCCGATGTCAAAATCGAAACCAAGGCATTTCAGCAGGCCGATTTCATCAAACGCGCGATTTACAACGTCGAAGAGGCGCTGGTGGTCGGCGCGGTACTCGTGCTCATCGTCCTGTTCGCTTTCTTGTGGAACTTTCGCACGACCTTCATCAGTCTGACGGCGATTCCGCTGTCATTGCTGGCGGCGATTCTGGCAATGCGTTATTTCGGCGCAACCATCAACACGATGACGCTGGGCGGGTTGGCCATCGCCATCGGCGAACTGGTGGACGACGCCATCGTGGATGTCGAAAACGTCTTTCGCCGGCTGAGGCAGAACGCGCAAGCCGCCGCGCCGGAGCCGGTGTTGACGGTGATTTACAAAGCATCGAGCGAGATTCGCAACTCGATTGTCTTCGCCACGTTGATTGTCATGTTGGTCTTCCTACCGCTATTTGCGCTGGGCGGATTTGAAGGGCGCATGTTTGCGCCGCTCGGTTTTGCCTACGTGGTTTCGATAGCAGCCTCGCTGGTAGTTGCACTTACCGTCACTCCGGTGTTGTGTTATTACCTGCTCGGCAAGTCTCAGTTGCTGGAA
>CAZRXE010000333.1:0-2951 GCA_964603695.1 uncultured Heliomicrobium sp. | reverse complement strand
CTGCTGGATATGGCGCGCGCCATCACCGATGCGCGTCGCGCGCACGCCAGCATGACTGCCGGAGAAGCTTTCCAGTCAGAAGACGAATATGAATTCGCGGAAGAAGAAACCGGTAACAGTGAAAGTTCGCCTATGGATGATGAGGTGAACGCGGAAAACGCTTCTGCGGAAAGCGCGGAAACACCGGACCAGGATGAAAAGCAATGAACTGGTCATTTTTTATTGCACAATTTGTGAATGATGCCCCTCGTTCGGCTTTTCCGAGTGCGGCCTGTGTGAAAGGAATAAATGGGCAAGGTCAGAATCTACGATTTAGCGAAAGAATTGAAGTTGGAGAGCAAGAAAGTGCTCGAAGACGCCCGTCGTCTGGGCGTTGATGCGAGTGTTCCGTCGAACACCGTCCCCGATGCGATTGCCGCGAAGATTCGCGAAATGTACTACCCCAAAAAAGAGATTGTTGCGGCGAAACCGGCAGCACGATTAATCAAACACCATCCGTCGGCGACAGCCCCTGCTCCCGCCACATCACCGGAATCCGAGGAAAAACCTATCAGTACCGCACCAGCAAGGGCTGAGGCCGCGCCGCACGTTGCGCCCGAAGCCCGCCACGAACCGCATCAGACCGCGCCCGCCGTCACCAGAACGACGGTGCTCAAACCGCTGACGCCGCCAGCAGCATCCGAAATCAAACCGGTTCCGCAACCGCCGGCAGCCGCACAGCCTGTTGCCGCGCCGGAGGCTGTTGCCGCAACGCCGGAACCTTCTGTCGCGGAACAGCCTCAGACGCAAGTCGCCGAAGCGCCCATCGCGAACGAACCCGAAGCGCCGCGCGTGGTAAGGCTGCCTACGCCGGTCGCGCCTCCACCGGAACCGGAACCCGTCGCGGTGGAAACGCCCACGCCGGTGGAAGCCGAACCGGAAAAGATCGAAACCATTGCGACTCCTGTGTTGCCAGTAGCTGAAGAAACGCCTCTGGAAGTGCCAGCAACTGAACCCGCGCCGGTCGAAATCATCGCCGAAGCGCCGCCGCCGCCAGCGCCTGAACCCGCGCCGGTCAAACCGGTTGCCGAAGCGCCAAAACCCAGCAAACCTGCGCCCGCGCCAGTGTCAAGACCTCACATCGCCACCTCTGCCTCCGGCACGAAGGTCATCAAGCTGGCAATGCCGACCAAACCGTTGCCGCTGCCGGTGCCCAAACCCGCACCTGCTAAACCAGTTCCCGGCAAACCCGCGCCCGCCGCCGGGCCCGGGCAAAAAGGAACCGGCAAACTTCCGCCTGCCCTGCTGCTGAAAAAAGACCTGCCCGCGCGCGAAAACAAAGACAAAGAAGCGCATTTGCTGCCTTCGGGCGCGCAACAGCGCACTGTCTACATTCCGCCGCAAAGTCAAAAGCCCAAAGGTCGCAATCAGCATCGCGGCGCGAAAGACAAGGAAAAAGGCAAGTTTCAGGAAGGCAACGCGCAAAAGCTGGGGTTGCGCAAAAACTCTTTGCCGATCAATTCGCCGCGCGCCCTACCAGTGGATTTGAAGGCGCTTCGTTTGGTCGAAGGCAGCACCGTTCGCGAATTCGCCGAGAAGATGGAAGCCAAACCGCGCGACGTGGTGGCCGCCCTGATGCAGCGCGGCGTGATGGCGACTATCAATCAAATCATCAACCACGAAATGGCTATGGACATTGGCCGCGAATACGGCTTTGACGTGTCCTTCGGCGATTTCGAGGACATGAGCGTCGAATCCGAATTCGAAATTACGCCCGAAGCGATGGATGACACGTATATGCGCGCTCCCGTGATCACCGTCATGGGTCACGTGGATCACGGCAAAACCAGCTTGCTCGACGGCATACGCTCCGCGCGCGTGGCCGAAGGCGAGGCCGGCGGCATCACGCAGCACATCGGCGCGTATTCGGTCGAAGTTCCCAATCCCGATACGCCGGAGCAACTGCGCCGCGTGGTCTTCCTCGACACGCCCGGCCACGAAGCCTTCACGATGATGCGCGCTCGCGGCGCGAAAGTGACGGACATCGTTGTTCTGGTGGTCGCCGCTGACGACGGCGTCATGCCGCAAACAGTCGAAGCTATCGAACACGCCCGCGCCGCCAAAGTCCCGATCATCGTCGCCATCAACAAAATTGATAAACCCGACGCCAACCCCGACCGCGTTCGCAAGGAACTGGCCGACCGCGGATTGCTGTGGAGCAATTGGGGCGGCGAAACGGAAATGGTCGAAGTTTCGGCCAAGAAGCGGCAGAACCTGGACGGACTGCTGGAAATGATTTTGCTGACGGCGGACATTCTCGACCTCAAGTCCAATCCGAAACGCCGCGCTACCGGCACCGTGCTCGAAGCCAAACTGGATCGCGGACGCGGCGCGGTGGCAACCGTGCTGGTTCAAAACGGCAGTCTGCGCATCGGCGACCCGTTTATCGTCGGCAGCTTCTCTGGCAGAGTCCGCGCCCTGGTCAATGATCGCGGCGAGCGCGTCACAGAAACCGGCCCGGCCACGCCTGTCGAAGTACTCGGTTTGGAAGGCGTGCCTTCCGCCGGCGACCAATTTCTGGCGGTGGATGACGTGGCCAAAGCACAACAAATCGCCCAATTCCGCCAGGCCAAAGACCGCACGACTTCGCTGGCCCGCAGCGCAGCGCGCGGCCTGGATCAATTGGCCGCACAGATGCAAACCGGCGCGGTCAAGGAACTGCTGGTTATTTTGAAAGCAGACGTGCAGGGTTCGGTCGAAGTCCTGAAAGACACCCTGACCAAACTTTCCACCGACAAAGTCAAAGTCCGTATCATCCGTTCGGCGGTCGGCGCGATCACTTACGACGACGTGCTGATGGCCAGCGCCTCGCAGGCAACTGAATCCGGCGCGACGACAGTCATCATAGGCTTCAACGTCCGCCCCGAATCACGCGCCGAGGAAGTTGCCAAACAGGAAGGCGTTGACATCCG
>CAZRXE010000332.1:0-2025 GCA_964603695.1 uncultured Heliomicrobium sp. | reverse complement strand
CAATCTGACCGCCGTCGGGTCAAAGCGATTGGTTGGGATGATGTTGTTGGCAAAGAGGGTACGCACACCGCTGGTTCCGGTGGCGCTGAACGCATCGTAAATCGGACGCGCGCAGGTCGTGCCCGTCGCGCAGGTCGCGTAGCTGCCAATTCTGGATTGGCTGAAATCGCCTCGGCGTTCCAATTCGGTCGGCACAGTGATTTTCACCGTGATTGGGCGTTTATCGAACCACTGTTCCCACGACGAAAAGAAAAACAGTTTGTTTTTGATGATCGGCCCGCCAATCGTGCCGCCATACATTTTCAGATCGGTGCCGCGAAAGATGGTTTCGTCCGCGCCAGCCGTGCGCGGAATGGTCGGATCGCCAAAGGCGTTAAAGCGCGGGTTGCGGTTGTAGTAATAGCTCGAACCGTGAAATTTGTTCGTGCCGGATTTCATGTTCAACGTCACGATGCCGCCCGCGCTGTAACCGTATTCAGCATCCACCGCGTTCTTTTGGAAAGACACTTCCTGCACGGCTTCAATCGAAGGCGTGTAAGAGGTTTTATAGCTGGAAGTCAGCGGCACGCCGTCGAGTTGAATGTCGTTGGCGCGCGTAGTGCCGCCGCCTGCGTCAAATTCGTTGGCGAAAGCGTGGTGATACGGACGATTTTCGCCATTGGCGTTTTCGCCGCCGTTGATGGTCGGATCAAGCGCGATCACGTTATAAGGATTGCGTCCGCGCAATGGAATCTGCGTTATGATTTCATTGCCGATGGTGGTGGTGTCGCTGGAAGAATTGAACTGCACGGCGACAGGCGAATCCTGCACGGTGATGACTTCGCTGACACCGCCGATTTCCAGCCTGGCATCCACCGTCACGTCACCGCGATTTTGAATGGTGATATTGCGCTGCTCGAATTTTTTGAAGCCCTGGGCTTCGACCAGCACGGAATAAACGCCCGATTCGACGAAATCGAACAGATAGCGCCCGTCGGAATTGGTCTGCCGCTGCACTTCGACGCCGGTGCCGATGTTGCGAAGCGTGACTTTGGCTCCGGCCAAAGTGCCTTGATTGGCGTCCGTAACAACGCCTTGAACCTTGGCTCGATAATCCTGCGCCTGAATGAACGTGGACAAGCTGAGCAACACAACCAACAACCGCCAAAGGCCGCGTTGCCGGGAAACTCGCAAAATAGTCATGGGAACTCTCCTGATGAATTGAACAGGTGGATTGGGTTTTTCCGTGGCCGGTTCGGACTTGCCGCTCCCTCAAAAAGGAATTCGACGCTCACCGGCCAATCAGTGTTTCGACATTCGAGATTCCAGCAAAGCTATAAATTCGTGGCGATGTCGTTTTGGAACGTCGTCCGTCAAGCCTGAAAACCGGGCTTAAAGGCCGCAACTTCCGGCGGAGGGCTTATTCGACTCGCTTTATATGATTGGAAACCTCGCGACTATACAGACGCGAGTCTAGTCCGTAAAATTCATAGTTCCGAACGTTTTAATCGGTTATTCCGATTGATTGGGGAGACTCAATGGATTTACATCAACTTCGTGTTTTTCACTCAGCCGTTCAGACAGGCGGCTTCACGCACGCCAGCCGGGAACTGCATCTGTCGCAGTCCACCGTCAGCCAACATATCAAACAGCTTGAAGAGGAATTGGGCTGCCCGCTCTTCATGCGCGTCGGCAAACGAGTTGTTCTGACCGAAGCCGGACATTTGCTGCGCGAACACAGCGAGAAAATCTTTCAGGACGTGAAAAACGCCCAAATGTCCATTCGCGAACTGGCCGGAATGCAGCGCGGCAAAGTGCGCTTCGGAACCGGCGCGACCACGCTGATTTACCAATTGCCGCCGGTTCTGGAAACGTATCAGGCGCGTTTCCCGAACATCGAGCTGATTGTCGTGTCGGACATCACCGATCACATCTTGCGCGATGTCCGGGCGCAACGGTTAGACCTGGGTTTGGTCATGCTTCCGGTGGAAGAACTCAATCTGCAAACCACGCCGCTGTGCGAAGAAGAATTGAAAATCGCTATTC
>CAZRXE010000331.1:0-2318 GCA_964603695.1 uncultured Heliomicrobium sp. | reverse complement strand
GCTCGAATCAATCGCCATTGAAACAGCCTGAACTGTCAGCCAATTGGGAAGAGGAACAACGAAGTCTTTCACAGCTTGAGGAGTATTTGGCTGTTGGAGTTCATCGAAAACTTTTTGCGGAATGATGACGTGGCCGTAAAGTGATGGAAGAGCACGCGCCGCGCCGATCAAGGCCAGATAATGAAGCGGCCACGTGTCTGAAACAATGATTACCATTTCGTTCAGGAACGGGCGGCATGAAGCGTTTTGATCGTTTCCAACTCCTCCGCAATTTCTTCCGCTGAGTAGTCGAAAAATACGCCGTGAGCCTTCAACATCCCATCAAGCTCGAAGCGGTTTTCAAAACCGAGCATGGCTTGTGCTTGCGGCGAAGAAAGCTGGCCGGACTTATACAAATCCACTGCCAGCAACTCCAAAACGCGGCGCGATAAAGGCTTTGCACTGCCGTTCTGCAACGCTGCCGCTATGTCGTCAGGGATAGTCATCGTAACTTCCATAAAATACCTCCGCGCTGAGCATACCGCCGGCAATTACGCTTCAACAAATTCACTTGATGTTGACGCTCACTGTATTCGCCGCTTTGGTTCCCGCCGTCAGAATAACATTCACAGTTCCCCGCCCCGCCAGACTGAGCGGCAACGGGCCGATGTTGCATTGATCGAGTCCAGCCAGCCCATCCACCGCTGCATAACCCAGCACCGGAACGTTCAGCCCGCCGACCGTCACAGTCATTGCCGAAGGCTGCGCGAAGCTGCGGAAGCCTGTGCCGAACAGCAGCAGATAGACTTGATCGCTTGCCGCATCCGTCCCCAGATCAATCGGGATCGGAACCTGAGCGCCGTTTTCGGCGCGCGAAACGGGTTCGTAAATCTGCTGTCCGTTGCGAAGGCGCAGCACGACGGCGGCGGCAACGCCTTGCCCCGTGGCGTTGGCGGAAAAAAGCGCGGGCGTGAAGGTTTCAATCGCGAGCGTACCTTGCGCTACGTCAATGCCGTTGCGGCGGATGATGACGGTTGCCGCGCCGGGAAACGTGCCGAGCGGAACCAGGTAGTTGATCTGTCCCGGCGAGACGAAAAACAGCGAGGCGGCGCGTTCGATGTTGAAAGCGTCGCGCACCAGCAATTGCGTGCCGTCTAGTTCCGTCGGCAGCGGGACGCTGTTTGCCACCGCGACGGTTTGCGAAAGCCCCGTGCCGAAGGCAGAGGCAATCGTTTCCGGCGCAAGCGCGCCCGTGGCGAAACTGGCGGCGGAAACGCTGGCGACTGTCGGCAGCGCGGGCGAAAACTGCAAGCTCTGGTTGGTCGTGTAAATGAAATCGCCGGAGGTTGCGCCGTTGCCGTTGGCGGCGTTGCCGATGGCGTAAAACGTTACGCGCCCGACGCTTTGCGCGGGGGCTTTCCAACGCACCGACCAACTGCCCTGATTCGCGCCGTTCGGAAGCGTGCCGTTAAAGGTGTGGTTGATGTATTCGCGCTGGTTGTTGCCGACGAAGCCGATTCCTTTTTGCGTCCGCGCCGCGTCGGTGACGATCAATTCGCCGGCTTTGCGACCTTGATCGTCAATGGCCGTGATTTGAAACCCAAAGCGTGCGCGATTGGTTTGCGTCAGCGTCAGGGTCACATCAATTTCCTGATTGGGTCTGTAATTCGCGGGCAAACCCGACAGCCGCAGCGTGCCGGTTGCGCCGGTCGGATCGTTTCCGACGTGACAGCCCGCCGTACCGCAAGTCTGTTCTCCGGGCGCGCCGGTCAATTGCGTTGCCGGGCCGCCCTGATGCGCCCGCGCTGGGCGAATTTGCCAGGCGACGAAGATCGCCAGCCAGAGAAGCAAAAGCGAAAGTTTCAGCTTATGAGTCGCCATTTGTTTTCTCCCGGAGAGAGTGAAGCTTCACTTCAGATAGTGATAAGCGCGCATATTGACCAGCGTCGAAGCCAAGATCGGCCAAAGTTTGTCGGGCGTTGTCAGATTGCGCCGATTTGCTTCCGCCATGGCCTCCTCGCGTTTAAGCCGCAAGGCGACTTCCCAGCTTTGAGCATCGCGCTCGTTCAGCGCGTACATGTCTTTTTGCTGTTCGCGCGAAAGATCAATCTTTCCTTGCTTGCGCAGCATTTCGGCATAAGCCGCCCGCGCGAAAACGGATTGCGGAAAAGACGCAACACAATCGCTCAGCACTTTCGTTGCGTCTGGCAGCCTGTCCGCCTGTTCGTAAGCGAAAGCCAGCGCGACGTAAGTAAACGGGCGGCTGTAGCCTTTCTTCAGCGCCTGCTCGTATTGCGGGATGGCTTCGGCGGGGCGCTTCATTTGATATAGCAACAAAC
>CAZRXE010000330.1:0-7679 GCA_964603695.1 uncultured Heliomicrobium sp. | reverse complement strand
GTCTTCCAGCGATGGCGGCGAGGGAATCGTTTCCTGGGCGAAAACGGTTGGGGCAAAGAGAAAGAGCAAAAAAACTGAAGACGCTTTTGGCATGGCTGACTCCTGAAAATGGTTAGTCGAAATGGTTGCTGCGAAAACTGCGCGCGGATTCTACTCAGGAGCTTTGAGGGCGGCAACAAATTTTTGAGCGGTTCAAGAAATGCGCCGATCCAGCAACCGCAGCAATAAGGGTTCAACTTCGGCGCGGATGTCGCGGTTGGCGTAACCGATCCAGGAAACGTCCGAAGTCGTGTCCAGAGGCGCGTTGAGCGATTCGCCCGCGCCGCCGGTGATTTCCACGCCGCATTCTTCGGCAATCAGCGCAGTGCAAAGGTCATAAGGATGACAGGCGTGACCGGTGGCTTGGCTTTCGCGGGCGAACTTCTCATAAAGCCTGCCGCGCACATCTACCAGCAAACGGTCGCGCCCGACCATCAATTCATAAAGCTGGCCGCCGGTCGAAAGATATTGTTCGTCGAACATTGCCGTCTTGCTTTGTTCCAGTCCGCCGATGACTGCCTGAGCAAGTTCTTCTTCCAGGGCCGCGAAGACTTCCTTGCCGCCGGGGAAGGGATGAAAGAACGAGGCGAAACCGCCGCTGATGGTTTTCGCTCCCGAAGGCCGAGGCTGAAAAGGAGTGCGTTCGCCTGTTATCAGATTGAGCGTTTCGCCCTGCGCGCCGCGTCCCCGAATCGCCCACAAAATATCCGCCAGCGCCGCGCGGGTTGTTGGAATTTCAATCTGCACTGCGACTTCGATGTCTTGCAAAGAGGTCTGCTCACCACGATTGGGCGCAAGCCCCGCCAGCCACCACGCGCTGCGTTTGTTGTACATAATCGGTCGCGTACCGTCTATCGGATCAATAATCAGCCGCGCCTGGCATTCTTCAATTGGACAATCGGCGGGGAAGGGAAGCGGCTGTTCGTCGTTGACACCTTCGCAAATCAAAACGAAAGACAGCACGGGTTGCAGATGCGCCGCCAGCGCGGGCAACAGAATGGTTTCGACCGAACGGTCAATGACATAGATTTTGTCGGCGGCGGTTTCAAAGGCTATGGCCGACAACGCCTCGGCGGATTGTTGCCGCAGTTCGCTTAAGACGTGATCGCGAACCATTTCGCCGACAAGCGTCAGTCGTTGCCGGATTTCTTCCCAATCAAAGTTCAAGCAAAAATTCCTCCACGCCGAGTATCATCTCGACACGTTAGGGCGAAAAAAAAGGCTTATCGGCACGAGAAATTGGCCGCGTCATCCACGCTGCCGCTACCTTTATATTTGGCGACTTGCGGATACGGACAGAGCGGGCGCGTGCGAACGGTTTTGCCGTTGACGATTTGCGCGGCGGGCAAACTGTCGGGCGCTTTGCCGCTTTCCGTCCATTGAATCAACGGCGTCAATTTGTCGAAGTTGCCGCAACCGACTCCGCCTCCGCAATGGAACATGCCCGGAACCATAAACAGTCGGAAGAAATCTTTCGCGCTCGCGCCCAGGGATTGCTGCACGCTTTCGTAATACTCAACTCCCATTCGCGCGTTGAGCGCCTGGTCGGCCCAACCGTAATACATCAGCACTTTGCCGCCGCGTTTTTGCAGCCGCGACAGGTCGGGATCGGTTGCATCCAGCACTTGATGAATCCAGTCCAGTCGCGCCGGGTCTTTGTCGAAATCGAAATCGGTTAGTTTGTAATTCGGATTTTTTTGCGGGAAGGCGAGGTAGCGGAAAAATGATTCGGCGAAATTCAATTCGATGGTGGCCTGACCCTGCTCATTGATGATCCAGTTGTCCCAGCCACTGCGACCGTTTGGGCCGGTGATTTCCGCGCCGACCGGCCAGCCGGGGAAGATGCGTTTGCCCTGGCTGAACACGTCGCCGTAGACCTTTTCCAGCGCGCCGATTTGCGCTGCAGTGAAGCAGTCGTTTTTATCTGCGCCGTCTGCGCATTTGGGCAGGTCGCGCGCCGGGCGAAAGTCGCAATTGCGCGGATCGTCAATCAAACCGTCTTTCAATCCGTCCTTGTCGTCGCAGTTCGCGTAAATGCATTCGGCCAAGGTGGCCAGCTTGGCGTAGGGAAGCGGCGCGCGGGCGAGCGCCTGCACGGTTTGCGCGTAGCCGATCATCGTGCCACTGAAATTCAAGACGGGCGCGCCGATCACCAGTCCGTCGAAATCTTCGGGAAAGCGTTGCGCCAGAATTAGCCCTTGCCTGCCGCCGGTCGAACAGCCTTCGTAATAAGACTTGGCGGGTTTCGCGCCGAAGTAGGCTTCGGCGATGCGTTTGCCCGCGTCGGCGGTGGTGTGCAGCGAACGAAAGGCGTAATCAAGCAGCTTTTGCCGATTGACGGCGAACGTGCCCAGTGGCTCGGCTGCCGCATCGTGGCCGGTGTTGTGATCTGCGACGACGAATCCGCGCCGGATGGCGGCCAGACGTTGGCCGACGCGATTGCCTGCGTTCATATCTTCGCCCGCGTAACCGCCGTTGCCGAACATAAAGAAGCGCCGATTCCAGGCAGCGGGCAGATTCACCTCGAACTGAATTTCGGGTTGGATCAACCCTTTCACACGGCAGCGCGCGGGCGTGTCGGGGGAGTCGGCAATCAGCGTCGCGGACTCAATCGAAAAATCGTAGTTGGTCAGGCCGCGCAAATCTGCGCAGGCGATTTTAGGCGTCAGGACACTTTCGCCGGCGGGCGGCGGCAAGGGCGCGGATGGAGTGGTTTGCGCATTTACGATGCCGACGGTCAGCAGGCAAATCAGCAGCGGGAAACTGAATTTCATACGCTCGGATTGACGGTGTTAGGCAACTTGCTCGAAGGCCAGACCCCGAACACCGCAGCTTGGAGTATGCAGGGTTATTGACTGCGCCGGCAGGTGACCGGCGGGAAAAGCGGTAACGATTATTTTCCGCGGCGTTTGCCTGCCGTGCTTGCCTCGGTGTTTTGCGCGGAAGGTTCCAGGACGTTGTTGCCTCTATTTTCGCGTGCCCAGGCGGCTTGCGAAGCGCGCAGGTGACCGGAAAGAGTTTCTTTGGCGCGTTTGGAATCGTGTTTCTTCAGCGAGTCAACGATCTTGGTATGCCAGTCAATAGCTTCGTCCAGGTCGCTGGCGTGGGCGATGGTTTGGCGGCGCAGGTGGAACAGCAGTTGAGCGACTGTGTCCATCACGCCACTCATCAATTTATTGTTTGCGGCGCGGGCGATGGTTTGATGAAATCGCACGTCGTGTTTCAGGTAATTTTCCGGGTCGGCCAAACTGGAGCGCATCCCGTCAATTTCCACATTCAGCGCCTTGATGTCTTCTTCGGTGGCGCGTTCGGCGGCGAGTTCGGCCAGACCGGCTTCGATGATGCGGCGGGCTTCGAACAACTCTTCATCACTGGTGTTGTGAATCAGCGTCATGAAGTGCATCGGTTCGGTGAAGACTTCGGGCAGCGAATCGGCGATGTAAGTTCCCGCGCCGGGTTTGGCGCGGATGATGCCCATCACCGACAGGGCTTTCAGTGCGGTGCGCAAACTGGGTCGGCTGATGTGCAGCATGTCCGCCAGTTCGCGTTCCGGTGGCAATCGGCTGCCGGCCTTCAATTCGCCGCGTTCCAACAGTTCCTTGATTCGTTGAACCACCAGTTCGGTGATTCCGGCGCGATCAATCGGCATCATCGCCGACTTCAAATTATGTGAGTTGCGAGTGGTCATGTATCCCCCAAAAAAGGCCGGTCACGAAGGCAATTTGATGGTTATTCCTGTTGGTTTTTCTGATATTTCATTCTTGAGATTGCCTGTTCGTACTGTCATTTGGTATGACCGGTGAACTATAAGACCGCTTCTGAGGCTTGTCAATTTTTGGCGATTTCAACGGCTTTGGTTTGCTGAAGCAGGGTTTTTCGCTTGTCCGGAGGGAATTTTTCAATCGCATAGCGCAGCGTCGTGCGCGAAATTCGCGGGCCGTGGCGCAACAAAAACGCTTCCAGCCGCGCCGGATCGGTTCTGCCCGCATCGCGCAACAGCCAGCCGGTCGCTTTGTGAATCAGGTCTTCAGGATAGCCGAGCAAGGCTTCAGCGATTTCATAAGCGTCATTCAAATATTGTCCACGTCGCGCCGGGCCGGTCAGCGGCACTGCCGACGCCCTACGCACCCACAGGTTTTCATCGCGCGTCCAGAGTTTCAATTCCGCAATCAGCGCCGGATGTTTCAGCAACAGCGGCGAAAGCGCCAGCGAACACAGAGCGTCGGTCGTCGCCCAATTGCCGCAATGATCGCCGGCCAGCCAGCCTTTGAACGTCGGGAGCAACTCCGGCGTGAACTGCCGTTTGAAGCGTGCCAATACTTCAATGCCGATTTGTTTGGCTTCCAACTCAGCTTCGCGGATCAGCAGTTCGCACAGCGCCAGTGCGTCCGCAGGCGTCCAGACGCCTTTGACTGTCGCATAGAACTCGCGC
The DNA here is from genome assembly GCA_964603695.1 of uncultured Heliomicrobium sp. Taxonomy (GTDB): domain Bacteria; phylum Acidobacteriota; class Blastocatellia; order RBC074; family RBC074; genus RBC074. The sequence goes on along the minus strand of CAZRXE010000330.1, from coordinate 3,208 downwards.
TCCACGGCGCGCGCTTCGGGAACGGCCAGACCGTAAAAACGCACGTCTTCATGGCCTTTGAAATAAATGCGCGATTGCGCCGCGCGGTCCGGCTGACCGGTGGCTTTCAAGGTTTCGAGGATTTGCTTGGCGGCTTGTGCGGCGGTAATCGGCATTAAATTGTTTTGTCGTTTTGAAGAGCTTCAAGCTGTTGTTCGGAATAGCCCAGTTTCACGAGCACGTCGCGCGTGTGTTGGCCAAGTTGCGGCGGCGGCGTCAGCATTTCGCCGGGCGTGGCCGACAGTTTGATGACCGGCGCAATTTGCGGCAGCGTTTCACCAGGCGCGTATTCGATTTCGGCGATTAATCCGCGCTGTTGAATCTGCGGATCGGCGATCATTTCGGCGATGTCTTTGACCAGCGTGATGCAGGTGTCCACGCCCTCGAAGGCCGCCAGCCATTCCGCCGCAGAGCGCGTGCGGAAGATTTCCCGCAAGGCGTCAATCGCCGTTTGCTGATGGTCGTCGCTGAATTGCGAGGCGATCAAATCCTCTCGACCCAGCACGCCACAGGCATTCACCCAAAACTTAGGCTCCAGCGCGCCCAGCGACAAGTAGCGTCCATCTTTGGTTTCGTAAAGCTGGTAACAGGCGTAGCGCCCGCTCAAACCTTCCGCGCCGCGCCGAGGTTGCGTGCCGTTGGCAATATAGGCTGCGAAAGGGATGTACATCAGCGACAGCGAGCAATCGGTCATGGAAATGTCCACCGTTTGCCCCTCGCCTGTCCGTTCGCGCGCCTGCAAAGCCAGCAGGATTCCGACCACCGCATGCAAGCTGCCGCCCGCCAAGTCAGCGATTTGAACCCCGGGAATGGCGGGTGCGCCGTCTTTCGCGCCGTTGACGCCGAGCAGACCCGCTGTGCTGATGTAGTTGATGTCGTGACCGGCTTTGTCGCGGTAAGGACCGTCCTGCCCATAACCGCTGATTGAGCAGTAAATCAGTCGTGGGTTGATGGCCTTCAGACTTTCGTAGCCGATGCCCAGCCGATCCATCACGCCGGGGCGAAAGCCTTCCACGACGACGTCGGCTTCAGCGGCCAGCTTCAGAAAGATTTCGCGTCCCGCCGGATGTTTCAGGTTGAGCGTGATGCTACGTTTGTTGCGGTTGGTGGCCAGAAAATACGCGCCGGGCCGCCCATCTTTTTTGAAGATGCCTGCGCGCGAATGTCTTGCCGGATCGCCAACGACAGGCTCTTCGATTTTGACGACCTGCGCGCCGAAATCGCCCAGCATCATTGTGGCCACGGCACCGGGAAGCAGCCGCGTCAGATCAAGTACAGTGATTTTATCGAGTGGTTTCATGATTGGTTTGGGTGTTGAAATTTGCGGCGGAGTATAGATTTGCCTAGCAGTTGGCGCAATCTTTGGCGCAGATTTCTAGCGGCGAAGAAAGAATCCGGCTCACGTTTTGTGCCGTACGCGAGCCGGACTTTGCTTACTGCTTTATACCGTGCCGGCTTTACGATCAAACCTTCAGCTTGCTTGCCATCCACTTTGAACCGACGCATGATCGTGGCCCGGTTTTGGCGGCGTGGGGGCATCAATCAATTATCCATCGTCCCAATCATTGATCATCCGCGTTTCGTTCGGGTTGGTTCTGTTATGCGCAGGCCTGTTGCTGTGACGCTTGCTGTGACGCGCTTCACTTCGGAATTGCAAGACAAGTCATCGCCTAATATCAGTCAGTCAGTATACTGCGGGACTAATTTACTGGTTTAATTTAGTTGATGGCGGTTAAAGCGAATAAGGGGCAAGAAGATGGGTTGGGCAAAAATATGAGATTAGGTCGAGCATTTTTATTACTTGTCGGATTATGGGGATTCGGCGCGGTTGTTGGTCGGGCACAGGACGAAGACGCTACACGCCGATTCTGGCCGCCGAATTACCGGCCTGCTTCGGCGCAGCCGATGAAAAAGCCCGCGACGCCGCCACGTTACCGTATAGTGTCAGACGCTTTGCCGAAAGACACGGCTTCGGCCAATAGTGCCGCGTTGGGCGTGACGGTTTGGCTGCTCAGCGATGGCAAGGACGACAAAGACGGTGCGCGCATTCTGCGCCCCAAATCTGGCACCAAGACCGACTACACCGCCAAGCGCGTGGAAGTCGCCACGAAATTCGCCGAGGGGCAGAAGTTGCGGCTGAGTTTGGAAGTGCCCCGCAGCGGTTTTCTTTATGTCATTGATCGCGAGCAATACGCGGACGGTTCGTTCAGCCAACCCTACCTGATTTTTCCAATCAGTCCTGCCGAAGACAACCACGTTTCCAAAGGGCGCGTGTTTGAATTGCCACAGGCCGGCGACGAAGCTTATTTCGCCGTGTCGCAGTTGAATGAATCCGGCAAGTCGCCACTGGTTGCGGATGTGATGACGGTGCTTGTCACGCCCGCGCCGCTGACAGGCTTGCCAAAACCGATCCGCAAACCGGATGGCGAATACGATATCCTTCCGCTGCCGGAAAAGCAGGTGGCTGATTGGGAAAAGAAATGGGGCGGCAGCGTGGAAGTCGGAGAACTCGAAGGCGGCGCGGGCCGGCTTTACACCACGCGCGAACAGGCCGCAGGCAATCGCAAACAACGGCTCAATCAAGCCGACCCGCCACCGCAAACGGTGTTTCGCGTGCCTGTCAAACCGCGCCAACCGCTATTGGTGAAAATCCCTTTGCAAATGGCGGCGAAGTGAGAGTAAAAACGCCGCGAACATCGAACAACAGTTTCAGGATCGCGCCGAGCAGACGTAGGTTTGGCGCTCTCAATCAAGTTTAGGAGGCAACATGAGTCACACATCGAACTTCGGCCAATGGTTTCGGATCATCGCCGGTTGCGCTTTGTTAATGCTGGTTGGCGGATTTGCCGCGTCCGCGTTGGCGCAACAAAAAGAAGAAGACACAGAGCGGCGTTTCTGGCCGCCGAATTATCGTCCGCCGGCAGCCACTCCGTCCAAGACGCCTGCAAAGCCGCCTACCTGGAAACGCACCACACCGGCTTTGCCGAAAGACGCCATTCCCACGGCGTCAGCGCAGGACAATGTCGTCGGCATCACCATTTGGCGGCTGCGTCTTTCCGAAGAAACCGACAAACAGCTTGCGCAAAACAACAAGGAAGACACCGCGCGTATTCTGGTCGCTCGCAAAGGCAAAAAGTCCAATTACACGCCTGAACGAGTCGAAGCCAAC
>CAZRXE010000329.1:0-2826 GCA_964603695.1 uncultured Heliomicrobium sp. | reverse complement strand
CACGGTTTCCAGCCGGCAATTTCCCCTGGCCCAAACTTTGTCGCCGAAAGGAAGACCAACGGCAAAACGCCGGGTTTCCTGAATGAACAGCCCGCAACGATTGCAAGCCTCTTCAATTTCGCGCGCGGTGAAGTAATGAATGTAATAGCCGTGATTGCGAAAATACCGCTCCGCCGTCACCGCGCGAACAATGCGCGTTCCCAGGTGATCGAGTAACGTGCTTTGCAGCAGGATTTTTCCGCCCGGCGCGAGCAAGGATTTCATATCGGTCAGCAACTCTTCCAAACGCCCGGTATGCGCAATCAGCCCCAGGCACAACACCAGATCATAAAGTTCCAGCGAAGCCGCCGGCAGAAATTCAAAGATGTCCGCCGGGATAAACCGCAGTGATGCCGATGGGCGACGCACTGCCTGTTCAATGTGCGCGCGGGCGTGGCCAAGCATTTCCGGCGAGATGTCCACGATCGTTGCCTGGGTCAACCGGCGGTTTTGCCAAACCGCCGCCGTGATTTCTCCGGTTCCCGTCGCGCAATCCAGCATTCGCCCGCTGCTGCCTTGCGACAACTCCACCGCCAATTCCAAACGGCGACGAAAACAAAAGCTGGTAGCCGTCCGCTGCTGAAGAAACAAACCCGAATAAGATTCAGTGCTGCGCGAAAAGGTATCGCGTACCATTTGTTCGGCACTTACTGAAGGATGTGCATTTTCCATTGGGCAACTCTCTCGACTTTCACCCGGCAAAGCGGTACTGGCAGAGCAGATTCAGCAACAATCTTTGTTTCGCGGGAACTGCGGGATGAAACGCCATCATTGCCGCATTAATGGCTTCCACCAGCCCATCCGCAAATCGCTCCGGCCCCCATTGACTGATGATTTCCTGACCAGCAATTCCCATTGCCAATCTTTTTTCCGACTCCAACCCCGAAACCAGCAACAGCCGCCCGGCCAGCTCTTCTTCGTCATAAGGGTTGAAAATAAATCCGTTGCGGCCGTTCCGCACCAGATCGCGCGCGCAACCGCAACGGTCCGAAACCAACACCGGCAAGCCGGAAGCCATCGCTTCGTTGACCACCAACCCCCACGGCTCCGTGACGCTGACGTGGACAAAAGCTCCCGCCAAACCATAAAAAACCGGCAATTCCGGATACTGTTTGAAACCCGGTAAATGAACGGATTCGGTCAGTCCCAGCTTCAAGCGCAACGCCGACAAAGCGTCTTGCAACTCGCCATCTCCCAGCAAAACCAGGTCCCACGGCTTTTTGAAAGCTTCCCGGCATAACTGGCGGTAACGCGCATACGCTTGAAATAACCGATGCAAATTCTTTTGTTCAATAAATCGTGCAGAGGCAAGAAAGTAATCTTCCGGCAAGCCGTGCCGCATTCTGACCGCAACGGCATCGCCGCGAACCGTTTCCGCTTCACGAATGAAATACTCGTTGTCAATCGCGTCGTACCCCAAAAACACTCTTTCGGCGGGCATCCCAAGTTGCACCAGATATTCCGAATGCGCCTGCCCGCCGACCAATGCGCTGGAGCAGAGCCGCAAAATCCCGCGCTTGACCCACTCCCGCAACGTTCGCCGCGTGAAATCCCAAGCCGTTGTCTCCGACATAATGACGGCGGGAACCTGCCGTGAAATGCACCATTTCAACGCCGCCAGCGCCCCACTGTCGGACCAGCCTGGCACCACCACCACGTCAGGCTGCAATCCGTCCAGGGTTGCCCGTATGCGTTCGCGAACTTCCACCACCGACTGCGTCCGCGAATCCGCATTTTCAAACACCGTCACTCGATTGAATCCGTCTGCACCCGAAACATCGTCCCAGGCGTAGGTTTCATCCACTCCGGATAACTCCACGGCGGTCACCTTCATTCGCTGCCCTGAATGGCGCAATCTGGCAAAGTGATACGGCCCCACTCGATGGAACAAAACCGCCGCGTGAAGACGGGATTGGCCGCGAAACGTCGGCCGTAGAATTTGCGAACCGGTAATCTCGGAGTACCTTGTTTGTACCTTGGCCTTGTCCAGGTTAGTCATTGTGTTGTGATGGGTTGATTGACCAGCAATATATTTCTGCGGCGACGGCGTTCCATCACCTGCTCCATGCTCCAGATCAGCATTCTGCCGAAAACGAACGAATACAAGGTAATGAAAGTAATATCGCGGCCCAAGTTAAACGTAAGAATCAGGCCGAATGCATACAAAGGTATTCGCCCGATTCTCTGCCCGGTTAAATCTAACCGCGCCAAAACGGCCACCCAAATCGCCATTAACAGCGCGGCGAAAGGCGGTCCAAAAAACCGCCCGAAATTGACGACTCCCTGCCCGATCATTCCCGTGGAAATGGTGGTTGTTACTCCCGCATCCTGTTCATTGCTCAAGGCGCTGCCGCGCGCAATGGCGTAATCAATTCCGATAAACGGCTTCGCTGCCCATACGCCACGCGGAACCGGATTGACCAGTTCGGCAAAATAACGCTTTCCCCAGTTCGGTTCGTAAGCTCCCTCTTCAAGAAAAGTATTGATCCAGCACAACTCCTCGTACATGTTTAGACCTTCATGTTTACGGCTGGCGCTCTGTTCAAACGAAAACCCTTTCTCGCTGAACGCCGTGGCAATCGAGGAGCTGGTGCGATTGGCAAGCACGAATGCCATCCAGGATTCCAGTAACAAAAAACAACCCGCTAACACCAATATCTTTTTCAACAAACTTCCCCGCAACCGTAAAAACACCCAGGTCAACACCGCCGGTAAGGCAATAGCAATAATCTGGTTTCGTGAACGGTCAAAAAAGTAATAGGGCCAGGTCAACGCGCAACCCACCAG
>CAZRXE010000328.1:0-11392 GCA_964603695.1 uncultured Heliomicrobium sp. | reverse complement strand
TTCCTCATATCGGCCATGCCCTTTCTCGATAGTTGTGTGAATCCGAAAGTCTTCATCTTTCGCAAATGCCGGTAAACGACTGGCCGTAAAGTGAGCCTCTATCTCAGCACGCAATGTGCTTATGATTATCTTTGACGATCAACAAATAATCTCCGCCTGCTTTGACTATCTGCTTTGAAAGCTCCTTTTGCGTCAGCATTGCGTCACCGCTGACAGTTTTGTTTTGCACATCGACTTGCTTGAGTAACTGCGGCGAAGCGCTAATTTCGTTCTCTTTCTTTTTGACCGAAACTTGAGCCAAGGTTGTACACTCGCTGACGTGTTGGATGGAAAGCAGGTGCAGACCTTTTGTTTGCTCAGCCGGAATCGTTCCGCGCAAGGTTTTCCCGTCAATCGCCAATTGATTTTTGACACTCACTTCCGCTTGTACTTGAGCGGTTTCCAGTGATTCTTCAATCGGCGCGACAAGTGAAGCCATAAATTCCCCGGCGTTCTCTTCCAACTTCTTCAATCTTCATTGCACCGGCCATTACTCGACGATAATTGCTGTGATGTGGCATCCGCTTCCAGTTCAGTTCCAGATCGGACTTTAGAGTTTCCGTCCGCCCAGCAACCCAAGCCGCAATTTCAACGGGCGTGTCCTGTCGGCAAAGTTTGGCTAACATTATCAGGCTCAGCAAAGGGGCTAACGGATAGCGTATTCCGCGAGGCTTCCTTTAATCAGTTACCTGGGAGAACTTCGTCGCCAAACTTTTTGCCTTAACTTTCTGCTCAACCTCGTCTTCTGGCTTATAGTCCAATTCGGTCAGAATTTGTCAACCGTTTCGCGGCAAAACGACTTTGCAAAAGCCCTGTGAGTCAGGCAAAGGTCGCTTGACACTTTTCCTTACAGGCACTACCCTCTTGGCCATTAAAACCAACGGTAAGATACACAAAATAAATCAGATCAATTAGATCAATGCCTGGGATAAAACTTTGCTAGCTGGCTGAAGTACCGAAATCTAATTCAACGCGGCAGCCATTCGGACGCCGTTTCTCTACCAACAACTAAGAACAGCACGAGGTGATGTAGTGAGAATGATTCGCCAAACGATCTCTCTTCTTTGTCTATTGCTATTGGCCGACACCATGGCTTACGCGCAATTGGCCGGCGAATCGTTGATCGGAACCGTGACGGACTCCAACGGCACCGCCGTGGCCAAAACCAAAGATTCCGCAACGGAAGTCAGCGTCGGCGTATTCAAGCTCAACAACAATACCTTCGCGGCGAAATATGGCCGCACGAGCGGCGGCATGGAGTCGTTCGTGACCAAATCGGGCAGTATCCAATTCCACGGCAGCGCCTGCGAATTCAATACCAGCAGCGCGCTTAACGCGACTTCGTGGGCAGGCAAAGCGGGTTCGGCCGCAGCCAATCCATTGGTTCGCAGGACGCCCGTACACGGCAACACTCACAGTGCCGTCATCGGCGGCTTTTAAATTTTCACACGTTCGGAGGAAAAGATTATGCGACTGAATTCTCTACTTTGCTTCGCTATGCTGGTGTTGATGGCAACGCTGGTAGGCGCGCAACAAAATACTGGCTCGCTATCAGGAACGGTCTCTGATCTGAAAGCGGGAACCATACCGGGAGCAACTGTAACAGCTACTCACACCGACACCGGCTTGAAAACCGAGACGGTGAGTACCGAGGCAGGCGTGTATGTGTTCGCGAGTCTCCCGGTCGGCCTTTACGAAATCTCGGTCGAAAAGCCAGGGTTCAAAAAGTTGAGCCGCAAAAATATCGAAGTCCGCGTGGCGCAACGTCTGGCGCTGGACCTGCAGTTGGAAGTCGGCAACGTACAAGAAAGCGTTGAGGTGACGGCCCAGGGTCCACTGCTTGAAACGGAGACCAGCGAAAAGGGCCAAAGCTTCTCCACCAAGTTTATGAATACGCTGCCACTGTTCACCGGCGGCATCCGCAACGCCGAATCGTTTGTGACATACATGCCCGGCGTAAACTCTTTCCGCGAGGTGAGCATCTCCGGCTCTGGTGGCCGTGGCAAAGAGGTAATGATTGATGGTGCCAGCCTGACGATTCCAGAGTCGGGAGGTGTGGTGTTCAATTTCCCCGGCACCGAGATGTTCCAGGAGTTCAAGTTGATCACCGCTGCCTACTCGGCTGAGTACGGCCGATTTGGCGGTGGCGTCGAAACGTTCGTTTCCAAGTCGGGCGGGAACGATATTCACGGAGCGGCTTTCTGGTATGCGCGCCGCGACATCTTTAATGCGAATAGTTGGGCGAATAATGCCGCCAACCGGGCAAAGCCGAAGGAGCGTTTTAACGAAGTTGGTTTTGCCGTAGGTGGCCCGGTCCAGATTCCCAAGGTTTACGATGGGCGCAACAAGACCTTCTGGTTTGTCACGTATTCGCGCGACGCGCGTCCGGCATCCATTTCGACCGTGACCTCGACGGTTCCGACAGTTAAGATGAAGAACGGTGACTTTTCTGAAATCGGACGAGCCATCTATGACCCGGCGACGACGGCCGGCAACGTCCGCCAGCAATTTGCCGGCAATATCATTCCCAGCAATCGAATCAGCGCGATCTCCCGCAAATTCCTTGCTGCGCTTCCCGATCCCAATCTTCCCGGCGTGACCAATAACCTTGCTTTCGTCAATGAAAGCCAGGTTACCGACAACGTCTGGAGCTTGAAGCTTGACCATGCGTTTACGCCGAACAACCGCATCTCTTACTTCCACAGCTTGCAGGATCAGAACGTCGCCAACATAACTGCGCTTCCCGGCCCATTAGGCCAGGGCTTAGGCGTGAACACGCAGCGTCCGCAAAACTTTCGCGTCAATCACGATTTGATCCTGCGACCCAACTTCCTGATTCACACGACGTTTGGCTTCAGCCGGCAGCAGCAGGGATGGAACAACCCTGCGCAAGCCGGTTTTGCGTCGCAGGTGGGACTTAACTTACCTACCAACGCCACGCCGCGCGTACAGTTTGCCGGCGCGGATGGCCTGACAAACTGGGGCGTACAGGACGGCAAGGTAAACGACGGCGGTCAGTGGAACTGGACGACCCACATCAGTCAGAACATAAGTTGGTTGCGCGGCAAGCACGAGTATCGTTTTGGTTGGGACATTCGGCGGCTCAGAACCTTCGCCGCTGACGCGGCAGGCACCAACGGTCAATTCTTTTTCGAGCGTGCTCAAACCGCGCTGCCTACCGCCACAGGCACCACTGGACATTCGTTCGCCAGCTTCCTGCTGGGAACGCCTAACCAGGTATCCTTTACCACGCTGCCAACTCCCGACCCGCAGATTCGCTATGGCTACCACGCGGGTTACTTCCAGGACAACTGGAAGGTTACTCAGAACCTCACGTTGAATCTCGGCATGCGCTATGAAGTGCCGATTGGCTGGCACATGGAGAACTACCAGATGTCCATGGTGGATACCACGCTGGCGAATCCGGCGGCAGGCGGACTGCCCGGCGCGCTGATCTTTGCCGGCCCCGGAACGGGACGCACAGGCACGAAGCGGTTTTTCCCCACTGATTTCTCGGATGTCGGCCCGCGCGTCGGCTTCGCTTACAAGGCAACGCCGAAGACGGTGGTGCGTGGCGGCTTCGGTATTTATTACCAAACGCTGGGCAACGGCGGTTGCGGCTGCAATCTGGGCTTTGGCGGCCCTCCAGGAAACCTGCTTGCAGACGGCGTCAACCCGGCTGTGCAATGGGATGCTGGCCTGCCGATTCCGCAAGGTGCCAAACCACCGTTTATTGATCCGGGCTTTGGCGTGCTCTCGGCGGGCACACTCGACGTTATGGGTCCCGATTTCGGCAAGGCCCCGCGCGTTTACAACTGGAGCCTTAACGTACAGCACAAGATCAAGGGCTTCCTGATTGACGTTGCTTATGTAGGCAACCGGGGACGCGGTCTGGCCTCCAGCATTTTCCTCAATCAGGTGGATCCCAAATACCTATCACTCGGAGCGCTTCTGCGTCAGCGGATTGATTCCCCCGCAGTGATCGCGGCGGGCTTCAAAAAACCCTACGCCTCGTTCCCGGACAGCCAGACGCTGGCTCAGGCGTTGCGTCCGTTTCCTCAATACTTCAACGTGGTTGACCGGAATTCCGGCGACGGCCAAACCTGGTACGACTCGCTCCAAGTCAAAGGCGAGCGGCGCTTTGGTGCCTGGCAGTTGACGGCCAACTACGTCTGGTCGAAATCGCTCGGAAGGTTGCACTACCGTCAGATTTTCAGCCAGACGCAAACGACGCCACAGAACAACTACGATCTGAGCGATACCAAGACGTTGCTGCCGTTCGATCAGCCGCACTCGCTCAACGTTCTGAGTTCGTTTGATCTGCCGGTTGGCCGTGGCAAAAAGTTCCTCGGATCAAGTAATCGCGCGGTGGATACTGCCATTGGCGGCTGGACGCTCGGCTTTATCGGCCGCTATGTCTCCGCCGGCCCGATTGACATCGTGGCTCCGAACACGTTGAACGCGGGTACGCTGTTTACCCAATTCAAGAAGGCCAATTTGACCGGAGTGGATGTTCGCACCGGGATTGATCGTAAGACGCTCGATCCGAACAACCCGTCTGTTCGCTGGTTTGGTTGTACGCCGGAAGCCATCGCCGGCCAAGCGGGCCGGTTCCAGTGCGCTGCGAACTCAACTCCGTTCAGCATCCCTGGTGAGTTCCAGTTTGGAACGGCAGCGCAGTTCAACAGCGCGTTTCGGAATCCGCCGATCTTCACTGAGAACATCTCGATTGTGAAACGGTTCAACATAACGGGAGACGGCCGCGTGAAGTTTATCTATCGCGCCGACATGTTCAACCTGTTCAATCGGACCAACTTCGGTGTGAACGGCACAATCGGCAACGCCGACTTCGGAAAGGCAACCGGACCACAACAGGGTGCCCGTATTATCACCATGGGTGGGCGACTGGAGTTCTAACCGTCACGACCACCAAGTAGCCGTGCCACATCGTAAGTTACTGGGATGATGACGCGAAGCTACATTATTTTCCACGGGGCAATGTCTTGACAGAATAAACCCTGGCCAATATATTGCCCCAGCTTTCAGTTGGGAGGTCGTCTAATGGTAAGACTGCGGACTCTGGATCCGCCTATCGGGGTTCGACTCCCTGCCTCCCAGTCAAAAAGTGAGCAAAAGAAAAGGGCCGTCAAACGACGGCCCTTTTCTTTTGCTCACTTTTTGCTTTTTGATCGCACTCAAACGACCAACGACTCGAAAAACAAATCCGATTCAAACGTTAGCCAGGCAGTCGGCTTTGCCGGTGCTGTCGCCAAACTTTTCCGCCGGCACGCCGGCCTTTTCCAGCATGCTCAGCAGCAGATTGTTCAGCGGCGTTTCTTTGGGAAAGCGCAGGTGACGGTTGCCTTTGACCTGGCCCGCGCCGCCACCCGCCAGCAAGATGGGTAGATCGTGATGCGTGTGCAGGTTGCCGTCGCTCAGGCTGCTACCGTAAAGAATCAGTGAATGATCCAGCAGCGTGCCTTCGCCGTCCGGCGTGGCTTTCAGCCGTTCCAGCAGATAACCGAAGAGTTTGACTTGGACTTCATTGATCTTTGTCACTTTGGCGATTTTGTCGGCGTCGTTTTGGTGGTGCGTCAGATTGTGATGGCCGTCGGAGATGCCCAGGTTGCGATAGGGGCGGTTGCTGCCTTCACGTGCCATCATCAAGGTAATAACGCGCGTCAGATCGGTTTGATAGGCCAGTGCCTGCAAATCCATGACCATTTTGACGTGATCTTCAAACTCTTCAGGAACGGCTGTCGGGCGTTCCATTACGGGCAATTTGACCGAGGCGTTTTGCTGTTCGGCCTTTTGAATGCGGCGTTCGATGTCGCGGATGGCGTCGGTGTATTCGTTGAGCTTGGCGCGGTCGGTTGCGCCGAGCGATGTACGCAGCCTTGTCAAGCTGCCGTTGACGTAATCCAGCAAGCTGCGCTGTTTGTTCATCTGCGCCAATCGAGCGGCAGCGTCAGTGCTGTCGCCGTCGCCGAAGAGCCGTTCAAAAATCGCGCGCGGATTGTTTTCCACAGGCAGCGGCGTGGTGTCTCCGCGCCAGGAAACAGTATTGGTGTAAGCGCAACTGTAGCCGCTGTCGCAGCCGCCCGCGAGTTGGTTGGCTTCGATGCCGAGTTCGAGTGAGGCGAATTGCGTATGTTTGCCGAATTCCAGCGCAGCGATTTGGTCGGCTGAAATTCCCGCGCGGATGGTGACTTCGGATTTTTTTGGATGCACGCCGGTCAGCCAGGTTGCGCCCGCGCGCGCATGGTCACCTGCGCCGTCGCCCAGCGCGCGGCCTTGCACCTGCGCCAGACCGCTCAGCACCAGCAAGCGTTCGCGAAAGGGTTCTAGCGTTTTGAGCGTAGGCGTGAATTGAAAATCCGCGCCTTCGGTGACGGGTGTCCATTTGTCCATAATGACGCCGTTCGGAACGTAAACGAATCCCAAGCGAACAATCGGTTTCGGCGCGGCGGTCAGCGCGGGCGTCATTGCGTCCAGCATTGGCAGGGCCATCGCCACGCCCATTCCGCGCAAAAACGTGCGGCGCGGCAAAGCTTTTTTCGTCACAATCATGATTTCAGTCTCCTTGAGGCTTTTGTCTTTCCCATTTTTTCATTTGGAACGGAGTGCTTTTGACAACTGCGCCGATCATCGCCGGCAGTCGGTAATCGTTTTGCGCGGCCTGTCGAGCGATGCTGCGGACAGCTGGAGCGTCGTAAGCTTCCAGACCTCTTCCAAGCGCATAGGTCAACAGTTTTTCCGTCACCGTGAGGATGAATTCGTCGCGGTGGCCGGCCAACAGAATCTTTTTCAAGTCCGCCGGGCCGTTGAATTTAGTGCCGTCAGGCAGTTTGCCCGAAACGTCAATCGGCAAGCCTGCGTCTTTTGTCCGCCATTTGCCGACGGCATCGTAATTTTCCAGCGCAAAACCAATCGGATCCATCCGCGCGTGGCAGGACGCGCAAATGGCGTTCGAGCGGTGCAAATCCAATTGCTCGCGCATGCTCAGCAAGCGGCCGTCGGCGCTTTTCGGTTTCAGGTCTGGAATGTCCGGCGGTGGGGGCGGCGGCGGCGAACCGAGCAGGTTTTCCAAAATCCATTTGCCGCGCTGCACCACCGACGTCCGGTTCGGATAAGACGTTACGGTCAGAATACTGCCTTGTCCCAGCAAACCACCACGCGCGCCTCGCGTTTTTTCCGTCAGCGCCACGCGGCGAAACTGCGAGCCGTAAACCCCCGGTACGCCGTAATGCTCGGCCAATCGCTGATTCAAAAAGGTGTAGTCGGCGTCCAGCAAGTCAAACACGCTGCGGTTTTCGCGCAGGATGCTTTCAAAAAACATCTCGGTTTCGCGGCGAAAGGCGCGGCGCAGGCTCTCGTCGAAGTTAGGAAAGATTTCGGGGTCGGGCGTGACGGTTTCCAGGTTTCGCAATTGCAGCCATTGCCCGCCGAAATTGTTGACGAAAGCTTCGGAGCGCGGATCGTCCAGCATTCGCCGCACCTGCGCGTCCAGCACGGTGGCGTCTTTTAACCGGCCTTGCTCCGCCAAATCCAAAAGCTGTTCGTCAGGAATGCTGCTCCACAAAAAGAATGACAAGCGCGAAGCCAGATCGAAGTCATTCAACCGGTAAACGCGACTAATCGTCGTTTTCGGATCGCGTTCGACGCGGAAGAGAAAATCCGGCGACACCAGCAAAGCTTCGAGCGCGCTTTGAATGCCCTCGTCGAAATCGCCCGCGCGGCGTCCGTTTTCGTAAAACGCGAGCAGCGGATTAATGTCAGCGTCCGTCACCGTGCGGCGAAAGGCGCGCCGGGCCAGCGCCGACAGAATCTTTTTTGCGCAAGCTGATTCTTCTTTGTCCGAAGTCGGGCGGCAAAAAAAGATTTTCGCGCGGCTGGCCGTTTCGCCGCGTCCGGCGATGTTGTAAGGGCCGCTGACCGTCAGCACTTCAATTGCGGTTGTGTCGGGAACTTCAAAACGTTTGATGCGTGCGCCGTCCAATCGCAAATCCAGGGCAATCGGTTGCGACGGGCCGTTCATTGCTTGACGTCGCGGGCCGGGTAGAGAGGGTTCTGGTTTTGCGCCTTCGCGCGGAAACGTGACGCCGACGTTACGCAGTCCGGCTTTGACAGGCAAACGCAATTCGTAAAACCGCGCCGCTTCGCCGGAATCACCATTTGAAGGCGTTTTGATGCGGAAGAGGTATTCGCCGTCGAGCGGGAAGTAATGCTGCACGGACAGTCCGCCGCGCGAATTGAACGGAAGATCGTCACTGACGCGGTCGTTGCGGCCCAGACGGCGCGGTGGTTGATAGCGTTCTTCGGTCGGTTTGATGGCCGGTTCGCCGACGGCCAGACGGCTGATACGTTGAGCCAGCGATAGGTATTTTTCCAGCAAGGCGGGCGAAAGCGTCAGCACTTCGCCAATGTTGTCGAAGCCGTGGCCGGAATCATCCACGGGCAGCGCCGCTCCCGGCTTGATGTCCACGGCCAGCAAATCGCGAACGGCATTGCTGTATTCGGCGCGGTTCAGCCGATGAATGACAGGCCGACCGGGATTCGGATTCGTCTTGGCAGTTTTGTCCAGCGCGCCTTCCAGCCACGCAACGAAAGCTGTTTGCTCCGCCGCTTCCAGCCTCGGCAGCCCTGCGGGCGGCATTTGTCCGGTGCGGACTTTGCGCAAGACTTTTTCCCAGATTTCCAGATTGCCGCCGACGTTGTTGAAATCCAGCCCTTGGAGCGAAATGTCCGCCGTCTTCTTTTTCTGGTTGTGGCAGGAAACGCAGTTTTCTGCGATCAGGGTGCGCTGAGCGGAAGTATCTGGTGGGTTCGCGCGCTGCGCCTGCGTATTCGCGTTCGCGAAATAAGCGAACGCCGCGCAGAGTACCAACAGCAAAGCCGATTTCAAACGTCTGGTCTTCATCGTCATCAATTGCATCAATTGCGGAAGCGAAATTGTCGGATAGAGTCGTGCCTGTATGGCGCAGACGCTTTTTACTCAAATGACGGCAGCGGTGCAACCCGTTGGAGCCGCACCGCTGCTTATTTATGGATGATTGAATGGTTACGCCGCCGTCAGAATCCGGCGCGCTTCGCTGTCGGGATCGTTGGCGACTTCGCATTTGTTGTCGAAGATCATTGTCGGCACTTTGTCCGACGCGAAAGCGGGCCATTTCGGCAAACCGTTGTGGTTCGGGTCGCCTTTGCGGGCAAAGGCAATCCATGCGTCGCTGACCTTCGCGCCCAGAGTACGGGCTTCCGCTCCGCCGCCGGTCATGTTGGCGCAGCGATCCGTGTTGTCGAAAACAAAGGGAAGTTCCGCACAATGAAACGCGCGGGGACGGCCATCGAGCACGGGCGTTTGCCAGGCGAACAAATACAAAAACGCCGGCGCGGCGTTTTGCGCGGCTTTGCGCGTGGCTTGCGTGATGGCGTTCTGGCGCGTGGCGCCGGTGGTGGCGATGAAAGACAAAATATCAACCGGCTTGGCTTTGGGATGCGCGCGGCGGAACGCTTCGATCAGTTTTTCGGCTTTCGCGCCGTGCGTGGCGGCGATGCGTGTTTTCAACTCCGCTTCGGTCAGGGCTTCCAGTTCGGGATTGCCCATCGCCGTCGTGAATTCATTGATTGTCGTGCCGATCAGCATCGGAATGTTTGCCGAAATGGCCGGTGCCGCCGGATCGAAAGCGTGCGCGGGAAGCACCTTGCCTTCGACCACAGGCCCCCAGCCGATGCGGTTTCCACCCGATCCCGGCGGTGGCGGCGGATTCGGCGTGTTTTTCCTGACCGCAACCAGACCGGCTTCGATCAATTTTTCGGCGGGAATTTTGTGAAGCTGGTCAATTTGCGCACCGCTCAATCCCAATTCAGCCAACACCGCCGCCGTCAGTTTGGCGGAACTTTCCAGCGGAACCTGCCGCAAGCTGGAACCGCTTTGAACGATGGCTTTGTGGAACAAGCCTTTGGCGGAGGGCATTGCCATCAAGGTTGAAACTTTCGCGCCGCCGCCGGATTGTCCGAAGATCGTCACGTTGCCGGCGTCGCCGCCGAAATTGGCGATGTTGTCGCGTACCCATTCGAGCGCGGCGACCAGATCAAGCTGGCCTACGTTGCCGGATTGCGCGTAACGCTCGCCGAATTCGGCTAGATTCATAAAGCCCAGCGGCCCCAGCCGATGATTGAGCGAAACAACTACGACATCGCCGCGCTTGCTTAGGTTTTCGCCGTCGTAAGATTTCAGTTCCTGCCCGGAACCGGCTGTGAATCCGCCGCCGTGAATCCAGACCATGACCGGACGTTTTTTGTTGTCCTTCACGCCGGGCGTCCAGACGTTGACAAGCAAACAATCTTCGCCTGGACGTCCGTCGTCCCACTCGAACATCCAAGCCACTTCGTCGTTTGCCCAACCTGTGCGCACTTGTTGCGGACAGAGAAAACCGTACTGCATCGAACTGCGCACACCGGCCCAGGGTGTGGGTTTGGTCGGCGGCATAAAACGCGCATTGCCAGCGGTCGTCGCGGCGTAAGGAATGCCTTTGAACGTGTGAATGCCGTTGCGAATGTAGCCGCGTACTTTGCCGGCGGTGGTTTCGACAATGGCTTTGGAATCGCCAGCGGCAACGGTGGTGTCGCAACCGTTGACGGCGGCGCTCGCCGTCAATTCATCAGGCAGAAGGCCGTTAGGCAGCAGGGAAGTCGCCGCCGTGCCGCCGAAGATTGCTGCCGCACCTTTCATCAAATTTCGCCGATTCAGTTGGTTTTGTTTCGCCATCACGAAGTCTCCTCGAATACGTGTGACAGACTTCAGTCTGTTCACACTGTGAACAGACTGAAGTCTGTCACACATTAGTTTTTGGATTGGAACAGTTGCGGCGCGAATTCGATCAGGTAATTGCGCCAGTTGATCCAGGTGTGTCCGCCCGGCGTTTCCTGAAAGACCGGATTGAAGCCATGTTTTTTAAGCAAGCCGACTGTGCCTTTGGTCGTGGTCAGCAGGAAGTCGTCTTTGCCGGTGGCGAACCAGAACAGCTTCAAACCTTTTTTTAACGCCGCATTGTCGAGCGCAGCCGCGTGTTGTTTTTCCCAGGCTTCGCCGGCGGGAGTCAGTTGGCCGGGCGTGCCGTTGGGCGCATTGGCCGGAGCGGGCGCACCGGGAGTTGGCGGGCGCACGAATGCTGAAATCAGACCGGAGCTATACACGCCGACGTAGGCGAACTTGTCCTGGTGCGGAACGGCTATGCTCAGCGTTTGGTTGCCGCCCATTGAAAGCCCCGCGATGGCACGGTTGGCGCGATCCGTCAGCACGCGATAGTTCTTTTCGACGTAAGGCATGATGTCGGTGACGAAATCCTGCACG
>CAZRXE010000327.1:0-5593 GCA_964603695.1 uncultured Heliomicrobium sp. | reverse complement strand
GCAAGCGCGCAAACGCTGCCGGAACTTCCGGCCTTGTCCGTTGAAAACTTCGAGCCTGACATTCGCGAGCAAATCAGCAAAGCTTACGCCGACGCCAAAGCCAAACCGCGTGATGCGCAAGCCGGCGGCTGGCTGGGCATGACTTTGCATACTTATGAACAGTACGATTTCGCGGAGGTTTGTTATGAACGCGCGCATAGGCTCGCGCCTTTGGAATTTCGCTGGGCGTATTACCTCGGCATAGTGCAAGCCGCGCTCGGCAAACAGCACGAAGCGACGGCAAGTTTCAAAGTCGCATTGAAACTTGATCCGAATCATCTGCCCGCGCAATTGCGGCTGGCCGACGCGCTGCTGGCCGCCGGGCAACCTGCCGAAAGCCGTCAGTCTTATGAACTCGTGCTGAAGCGTAATGCCAATATTGCTCAGGCGCATTACGGTTTGGGGCGCGTGGCTTCAGCCGGCAACAGCGCAGCGGAAGCTGTCAATCGTTACCAAAAAGCGATTGATCTTTTCCCGGATTTCGGCGCGGCGCATTACGCGCTTGGTCTGGCATTGCGTGATCTAAACCGGACCAAAGAGGCGCAGGAACATCTGGCGCGTTCGCAGCAATTGAAACTTTCCCAGCCTACGCTGGAAGACCCGTTGATTATTGCCATCGCCGAAATGAACGCCGGCGCGTCGGCGCACCTGAAACGCGGCGCGGCGCTGGAAAGCGCAGGCAAGCTGACCGAATCCGTCGCCGAACACGAGCAGGCGCTGGAAATCAATCCCTGGCTGGTGCAAGCGCACATCAATCTGATTTCGCTTTGCGGTCGCAGCGGGCAAAACGAGAAGGCCGAAAAACATTACCGCGCCGCGCTCAACATCAATCCCGATCTGCCCGAAATACATTACAACTACGGCGTGCTACTGGTTGGGCAGGAACGTTTGAAAGAAGCCGCGCAAGCCTTTCAGCAATGCTTGAAGCTTAATCCGTATTACGCCGAGGCACATCACAACTTTGCCACCTTGATCGAACGCGAAGGCCGTCTGGACGAAGCCGCCGCGCATTACCATAAAGCCATCGAAAACAAACCCGGCTACCGGCTGGCGCATTTTCATCTGGGCCGCATTCTGGTCAATCAGGACAAGCTCGGCGAAGCCATCCAGCAATTTCAAAAAACGCTGACGCCCGAAGACGAACAAACGCCGCTGTTCACTTACGCTCTGGGCGCGACTTACATCCGTGCGGGCGAACGCGAAAAAGGTATTCAGCATTTGCGATTGGCGCTCAAACGCGCGAAAGAGTTCGGCCAAACGCAATTGGCCGCCGGCATTGAACGCGACCTGCAAACCTTGGAAAAGCAGTAATGACCCGACAGGCACTCATCGCTACGGCAATCATCCTTTGTTTCGCGGCTACCTGGGGGCGCAGCCCTTCCGGGCTGTGGGCCGTGGCAAAGGGCTTTTCACTTTCCACAAAGGGTTTTCCGCAGAAAGCGCACAGCCTGGAAGGGCTACGCTCCCAGGGGTTTCGCGATGCGGCGGAAGAAACCGGTTTGAACTTTCAACACTTCACTGGTGCAACGGGTGAGTACTTCATGCCGGAAATTATGGGCGCGGGCTGCGCCTTGCTGGATTATGACAACGACGGCGATTTGGATGTGTACCTGCTGCAAGGCACATTGCTCGACGAAAAAAAGAAACTCAGCGACGCCGGCTTTCCGCCGCCGCCAAACTGGAAACCCGGCAATCAACTCTTTCGCAACGAACTGATTCCCGGTGGCAAACTGCGCTTTACAGACGTGACGGAAGCGGCGGGCGTCGGCCACGTCGGCTATGGAATGGGCGTGGTCGTCGGCGACATTGATAACGACGGCGATCTTGATCTTTATGTAACCAACTTCGGCTCGAACATGCTGTATCGCAACAACGGCAACGGCACTTTCAAAGACGCAACGCGCGAAGCCGGCGTTGACGATCCGCGCTGGAGTACGAGCGCGGCCTTTCTGGATTATGACCGCGACGGCGACCTGGATTTGTATGTCTGCAATTACGTGGATTTCACCGTCAAAACTCACAAGCGATGCTTCGCGCCGACGGGCGAATTGGATTACTGCACGCCGCGAGCTTATCGCCCGTTGCCGGATCGTTTGTTTCGCAACGACGGCAAAGGCCGCTTCACGGACGTTTCGCAAACTTCAGGCATTGGCAATCTGCCGGGGCCGAGCCTGGGCGTGACTTGCGCGGATTTCAACGGCGACGGCTGGCAGGATATTTACGTCGCCAACGACGGCGCGGCCAATTTTCTGTGGCTCAACAAACAGGACGGAACCTTTGAAGAATCAGGCTTGCTGGCCGGCGCGGCCTACGGAATGGACGGCGTGGCGCGTGCCGGAATGGGTGCGGCGGCGGGCGATTTCGACAACGACGGTGACGAAGACCTGCTCATCACCAACCTGACGCGCGAAGGCAGCACGCTTTATCGAAACAACGGGCGCGGCCAGTTTCAAGACTCGACGCAGGAATTCAATCTGACGCAGCCGACCTTTCTTTCCACTGGCTTCGGCGCGGTCTGGTTGGATTACGACAATGACGGTTGGCTGGACTTGTTCACGGCCAACGGCGCTGTGACGATCATTGCGGCGCTCAAAAACAAGCCATATCCCTTTCACCAGCGCAACCAGCTTTTTCACAACGAAACTGCAACGGCCTTTCGCGAAGTGACGGCCACGGCTGGCGCGGCCTTGCAACTTTCAGAAGTCAGTCGCGGCGTGGCCGTCGGCGATGTGGACAACGACGGCAATGTGGATTTGCTCGTTTCAAACAACAACGGCCCGGTGCGTTTACTGATGAACGACGCCGGCGCTCGCCGCAACTGGTTGACGGTGAAACTGGAAGGAGTCAAGGGCAATCGCCACGGCATTGGCGCGCGCGTGGCTGTCTTTCGCAAAGGGGAAAAACCGCTTTGGCGGCGCGTTCACAGCGACGGCAGTTATTTGAGCGCCGGCGATGCGCGCGCGCATTTCGGACTTGGCGCGACAACGGAAATCGAAAGCGTAGTGGTGCAATGGCCCGGCGGCGACAAAGAGGTTTGGCAGAATCTCAAACCGAACAAACAAGTCACACTGCGCCAACAAACCGGCAAACCCTGGAAAGCTTTGTAATTTCTGTAACCGCGTTCATTGGCGTGAAGTCCTCGCTACTTCGTGCCTGAAAACCTATCTTCATCATCAAACCAACCCAAGGAGATAATTATGACGGAATCTTCCACCACTCGCAGAGACTTCATCAAACAGGCCGCCACGGGCGCAACCGCCGCCGCGTTGACCGCGTCGTCTTACGGCAAAGTGCTCGGCGCAAACGACCGCGTGCGACTGGGCATCATCGGCCCCGGCGCGCGGGGCCAGGAAATTATGGCCAGCTTTGCAAAAGCACCTAATACTGAATTCGTCGCGGCGGCGGACGTTTACACGCGTCGCTTCGACGAAATCAAAAAGTTCGGCGCGAACATTCAAAGCTATGGCGACCATCGCAAGATGCTGGAATCGAAAGATGTGGATGCGGTGTTGATCGCTTCGCCGCTGCATTGCCACGCGCGCCATTTTCTGGACACGCTGGCGGCGGGCAAGGATATGTACGCCGAAAAAACCATGACCTGGTCCATCGAAGAAGCCGAAGCCTGTCTGGCTGCGGCCAAGAAAAATCCCAAGCGCGTGATCGGCATCGGCCAGCAACACAACAGCGCGGGTTATTTCATGGACGCGCGCAAATGGGTAAAGGAAGGTTTGGTCGGCAAAGTCACGCACGTCGAATCCTGGATGAGCCGCAACACGCCCAAAGGCAAAGGCCAATGGGTGCGCCCGATTCCTGCGGACTGCAATCCGCAAAACGTTAATTGGAAAGCTTTTTTGAATGGCCGCACGGATCGTCCGTTTGACGCCAACAAATTCATCAACTGGCGGCTGTGGTGGGAATTTTCCGGCGGCAACGTGACCGAAAACATGGTTCACCAGATTGGCTGGATCATCGGCGTGCTGGATTTGGGCGTGCCGACTTCGGCCTATATGTCCGGCGGCGTCTTTTCGGAAAAAGACGGGCGCGAAGTGCCGGATACGATCTCGGTGATTCTGGATTACCCGAACGATTTGACCGTCGCCTGGCAATCCACCTTCAGCAACGCGCGTTTCGGACTTGGCGTCCGTGTGCTGGGTTCGGACGGCACAATTGAATGGCTGGCCGGAACAACAGACATGGTCTCAGGCAAATCGGCCAGCGGCTGGACCTACGCGCCTGAAAAATTGAATCGCCCAACCGGCGAGTTCATCAAAGGCGACGCCAAAGGCGATGACCATTACGCCAACTTCGTCGAATGCGTGCGTTCGCGCAAAACGCCGAATACGCCGGTGGAAATCGGCTATCGTTCGGCCATCGCCGCGCATATGGCCAATCTGTCCTACCGCCGCAAAGAAAAAGTGACGATGGAAACAGCACGCCAATCGGCTCGAAAATAATGACGGTTGAAAAGCGCCGCAGACCGTCAACCTGCGGCGCTTTCATTTACCAGGACTTACCACCGGCAGCGAACGTTTCGACAGCAATTCGATAAACTCAGTCACGTAAGCCGGCGTGAAATCGTTTTTGAGCAGCGCCGCGCTCCATTGCCGTTGAAATCCTTTGCGCGTCAGCGGGCGCGCCGCCAGTTTGCCGGATTCGATTTGCTGCGCCACCGCCCAACGTGCCAGCGCGCTTACGCCTAATCCCGCCCTGACCATTTCAATGATCGCTTCCGTCAACTGCACTTCGCTGAAACGCGCCGGTTTGACGCCCGCCGGCAGCAGCACTTTGTTGTAAAGCGTGCTTTCACCGAGCGGCGAGTAAGAAAACACTGTTTCTCCGGCGAAGTCCTTGGGCGAAATATAAGGCCGCGCCGCCAACGGATGATGCGGCGACATAATCACCACCACTTCATCGCGAAAGAGCGGACGGTAAGTCAGCCGTTTGTCGCGAACCGGATCGGAAACAATGGCGAAATCCAGTTTGCCGTTGAGCAGCGCCGGAATCGGATGGTGCGTCGCTTCGAGCAGAATCTTCACTTCGACTTTCGGAAACTTCCGCTGGAAATCCTTGAGTACGCCCGGCAGCCAGTGATAGCAGGTGTAACACTCCGTGCTGATGCGCAAACTGCCGTGGTCGCCGGCGGCGATTTGCGCAATGTCGTCTTCCGTGCGTTTCAGTTCGTCCAGCACTTGCCGGGCGGAATGGAGCAGGCGTTCGCCGGCTTGCGTCAGGATCATTCGCTTGTTGACGCGGCTGAAAAGCGGCGTGCCTAAGCGTTCCTCGATGTCGCGCAATTGGTGGCTCAACGCTGATTGCGTCAAGTGCAGCCGCTCGCCCGCCCGCGTCACGCTTTTTTCTTCCGAAACCGCCACAATCAATTTCAGGTGTCTGGTCTCCAACATTGTCGTTTTCTCCGTTCAAAATTTGGATGAGCATAGATCATCAAAATAATGAAAACAATGAATTGGCCGAATCTACTTTTGATTCGTATGATCCCTTCCTCAAACAAATCAAAGGAGACCCAAACGATGACTGACTTGAAATACCCCATCGG
>CAZRXE010000326.1:0-3196 GCA_964603695.1 uncultured Heliomicrobium sp. | reverse complement strand
CGTTTTCATCAACATTCAACTTCACGACTTTGGCTTTGCCTTGATATTTTTCGGCGACAGCTTCAACGGTCGGTGCCAGCATCCGGCAGGGGCCGCACCAGGCTGCCCAAAAATCCACCAGCACAGGTTGACTCGATCCCAACACTTCAGTTTCCCAATTGTTATCGGTTACTTCCGCAACAAAAGCACTCATTGTTTTCTCCTCCTTAAAGTAATGTCTTTGAAATTTCCTTCGCCGTTTCCGGCGGATGTTCCTTCTGCTCCGTGAAGCGGGCGGCAGTATAACAGACCTGTCTGTTTCCCAGCAGACTGTACAAACCGCCGGGCGGAAAACAGCTACCAGCCGCGCGTCCGCCTCAGTTCAATAATTCGATGGTAGGCGTGCAGGTAATTGTGTGCCGCCCGCTCCCAGGAAAAGTCTTCGCGCATGCCGTTGCGCTGCAATTTGCACCACAGATCGCGGTCGTAATAGACCATCAGCGACTCATAATATTTTTCCAGCAGCCGTTCCGCCGAATACTCGTAAAACTTGTAGCCGTTGCCACGCTCGCTGGTGCGCTCGAAATTGGTGATGGTGTCGTCCAGTCCGCCGACTCCGCGCACAATCGGAACCGTGCCGTATATCAGGCTGTACATTTGATTCAATCCGCAAGGTTCGTAGGCTGACGGCATCAGGAAAATGTCCGCGCCGGCTTCGACCTGGTGCGACAGCGCGTTGTTGAATCCGAAATAAACGCCGACCTGACGCGGGCGCGTGTCGCGAACGTGCTGAAAATAGCCTTCGTAACTATCCGCGCCCGAACCTAGCAGGACGAAATATGCGCCGGTGTCCAGGATCCGCCAGATGGCCTGCGTAATCAGGTCAATGCCTTTTTGCGAAGTCAGCCGCGTGACAATCGCCACCACGGGTTTTTCCAGGTCAACGGGCAAATGGTACTTTTCCAGCAAGTCGCGTTTGCAGGCGAGTTTGCCGCCCAGGTTATGGCTGGAAAAATTCGCCGCCAGATGCGGATCGGTTTCCGGGTTCCATTCGTGAGTGTCCACGCCGTTCAAAATGCCAATCAAATCGCCCGCGCGCCAGCGAAGCAAACCTTCCAGTTTGTTGCCGAATTCCGGCGTTTGAATTTCCTGGGCGTATTTTGGGCTGACAGTGGAAAGCGCGGTTGAAAAATGCAGGCCGGATTTCATGGCGCTGGTCGCGTCGTGAAATTCCATCCCGTCGTAAACATCCCAGCCGAAGCCGAATTTCGGCAGCAGGTTTTTATCGAAAAAACCCTGATAAGCCAGATTGTGAATGGTGAAAAGCGTCGCCGTGCGCACAAAAAAAGGATCGCTCCAATAAACGGAGCGCAGGTAAGCGGGGATGAAACCCGTTTGCCAGTCGTTGCAATGAATGACATCGGGCGAAGCGCCGATGCGTTTGGTCAGTTCGATGACTGCGCGGCTGAAAAAGGCGAATCGCTCCACGTCGAAATTGCCGGAACCGTAAATGTAGCCGTGGCCGAAATACTCTTCGTTATCAATGAAATAGATCGGTGCGCCGTCCTGAAAGTCTCGCCAGACAGCGGCGTATTTGATCGTTCCGGCAAAAGGAACGTGCAAATCGTCGAAAAGGAATTCGCCTGTGGTGTGGCTGACTACATCGCCGTGGCGTTTGCCGTAACCGGTATAGCGCGGCGTGATGACCGCAACATCGCAGCCGATGCGCGATAAAGCTTTGGGTAAAGCCCCGGCCACATCTCCAAGTCCGCCGGTTTTGGAATAAGGCACAACTTCGGATGAAGCCAGAATGACGCGCATTTTGTCTTAGAAACTGGAACCTTTCCTGCGAGTTTAAGTCGAGTGCTTCCGAATGGAGCGCGGATACTAAAGGCGCGCTCGAAAGCTTGTCAAGCAACGGAAAAAAGCGACAATGAGGCCGCACAGCATTCCGTTTGTGCGGTCATCACAAGTCTAAAATTCAACCACGTGGGACAGACTTCACTCTGTCTTCAATGTTTGCCGAGGAGAACTCTATGCTGCGAAATTTCAGAGTCGGGCTGCTCTGCGCCGCCCTGCTGCTCAATTCACTGTCGGTTTTTGCCCAGGGGCAGGCGACCGCCCCGGCGAATTCCGAAGCCGAAATTCAGGCCAAGATTCGCAAAGAGGGAATGGACAATTCCCAGGTTATGAAAACCCTGCATTACCTGACCGACGTTTACGGCCCGCGCCTGACCGGTTCGCCCAATCACAAAGCCGCCGGCGAATGGGCGATTAAACAAATGGCTTCGTGGGGATTCAGCAACGGCCATTTGGAACCGTGGGATTTCGGTCACGTCGGCTGGCTGAACGAACGTGCCACCGGCCACATTCTGTCGCCTTACAAAGAGCCGCTGGTGCTGGAAACACTGGCCTGGACGCCCAGCACCAATGGAACTGTGCGCGGGCAGGTCTATCAAATGATTCCGCCGACGACGCCCACCGAAGACGAATTGAAAGCTTTTCTGGAAGGCGAAAAAGACAAGGTCAAAGGCAAGATCGTCCTGGTCGGCAAACAGGTAATCATTCCCGTTGATTTCAGCGCGCAAAACAAACGGATGGACGACACTGCGGCCAAAAACAGTTTTTCCGGCAACGGTCCGGCGGGCGGCCCCGGCGGCGGGCCGGGTGGCAATCGCAGAGGACAAGGCCAGCCGCAACAACAACCCGGCCAACCGCGCAAGCTGTCGTCCAGGGACGTGAATCAAAAGGCCGGAGAATTTTTGGCCACCGCCGGCGCGCTGTTGATGATGACGGACACCGCCGCTGAAGGCCGTATGGAACAGCGCCGCGTTCGCGCTTTTAACAATCGCAATTTCGATCCGACTAAATTCCCGCCCGCAGTTGTCGTCAGCAACGAAGATTTCGGACGCATGCAGCGCGTGCTGGCCGACGGCACGCCCATTGAGGCCGAATTCAACATCGTCAATCAGATTTATCCCGAAGGAAAAACTTCCTACAACACGATTTCCGAAATCCCCGGCACGGACAAAAAAGACGAAGTGATTATGCTCGGCGGACATTTGGATTCGTGGCATTCGGCGACGGGCGCAACCGACAACGCCATCGGCTGCGCGATGATGATGGAAGCCGCGCGCATCCTGAAAGCCATCGGCGTCCAGCCGCGCCGCACCATCCGCGTAGCCTTGTGGGGCGGCGAAGAGCAGGGCCTGCTCGG
>CAZRXE010000325.1:0-3309 GCA_964603695.1 uncultured Heliomicrobium sp. | reverse complement strand
ACAAGACAGATCAGCGCAAAAACCGGCAGCGCGTTCTTAAAAAAGCTGATGATGCCGGAGCGTGCTTCGCGCCAGATGTTGGCCGGACGCGGCCATTCCAGAAAAACGCGGCCTTCCGTCACCAGCACATTCAGTTTTGAGCGGGCGTCGCGCGGCGAAACCAGACGTGTGTAAATCAATGTCGTCAATGTCAGGTAAAGCAGATAAGGCACGACCAAGCCAGGACGGTTGGCCGCCGCAAACACGCCGAGCGTGGCACCAAATTGGTATGAACAAGCCGCGCCAAAGGCAATCGCCGAGATGCAGACTCCGCGCGAGCAAGCAGAACAAGAGCGCGTTGCAATCACTGCCGGAACATTGCAGCCGAATCCCATCAACACTCGCACTAGATCGCGCCCGCTTAAACCAAAAGGCCGCAGCAACGGAGTCATGGCGCTTGCCAGCCGGTCGAGCAATCCGCTGGCTTTGTACGCGCCCAGAATCAGCGCGTAAGCAATTACCGTCGGCACAGCCCAGACAAACAGCAGAGGCCCCATTGTCAGAAAGCCGTAGCTGCCTGTGAATATGCTTTTTAGCAGTGACGGCCAATTCTCAAACCAGCCAATCATCGGTTTGATTGCCGATTGCACAAAAGGATCAATCATCTCCGCCGAACCGTTGGCCAGTTTGACGGCGACAATAGCCGGCAACAGCAACAGCAACGTGGCCAGCAGCGGACCAATGTAATTCATTTCCAACAGAGTGACCTGAGGTTCGATGCGCCAGCCTGCGCGGGTTTGCGGCTGGCTGACCATAATCGGAGCCGGATCGTCGAGCGTGCCGAACACTCGCGTGCGGTCCTGGGCGCTCAGTTGACGCGCGTCCAGCGGGATCAAGGGCCAGCCGATTTCTTCGCTCAGTTGGGTGAGTGATTGGCGTGATTGCGGTGTGGCGTTCACTTTGTCCCAGAACGTGACGGCCACTGCGCCGCGCTTGTCTTTGACCAGCGGCAACAAATCGCGCAAGTCGTCGTCCAGATGCGTGGCCTGCGCCACCAGCAAGACAATGTCGCTTTGCTGCATTTGATCCAACGTCGCCAGCGTTGTCAGCGTGTCCGACGAACGCAGAATGCCGGGCGTGTCAATAAACTCGCGCCCATTTGCGTGGTAGCGTTCGCAATGAATGGTGGAGCCGCGAAAGTTCGACGCGCCGGCCTCGCTTTCTGTAAGCGAAGCCACCAATTGCGATTTGCCTACGCTTTCTTTGCCGATTACGACGACGGATGATTTCAGCATTCGCACTCCTGTCGGCAGCAACTTAAATCATCCAGGAACATTCCGGCCTTGCGATATTGTTTGACGGCGGTTTTGGTTTCTCGTCCCAATCGTTTGGCAATCTGGTTGGCGACAATGGCAAAGCGCTGGCGGAATTTATAAACGAAACAGAAGATTACTTTTTCGTGGCGCACCTGCGGGCCGGCCAGAAACAGCCCCGGTGTGCGGGTGGATTCGTCGAACTTGCTCAGCTTCGGCAAACCGTCTTCCGCGCGGAATTCAAACAGATCGCGGATGAGCGTGACGCTGCCCGCAAAGCCCGTTGCCAGAATCGGGCGTTGCGGCGTATGCCATTCGCCGCCGTCTTCGGTCAGGACGTGGAATTCCGCGCCGTTCTTTTCGACAGCGGCGACTTTGTTCCCGGCCTCCAGTTGGATCAGTTCGCTTTCAAAAGCTTCGCGCAATCGTTCGGCGGTGTAAGGCGACAAGATCGCACTGGGGTCGCTGCTGTTGCGTTCCCACAAAGCTTCAGCGTCCAGCACCAGCGACGATTTGCCCAGCCGCGCCAGGTTGACCGCTGCGTCAATGCCGCTTTCAGCACCGCCGATGATGATGAACTCATCGCCCGCCAGCTTCGCCCACGATTTGATACGGCTGTTGTGCAGACAGTGTTGTGCGCCGGGAAAAGGGTTGAGGTAAGGGTACTGAAATTCACCCGCCGCCCAGACGACGAAGCGCGCGCGGATCAATCCCTTGTCCGTCTCAATGTCAAAACCGGTTTCGTCTGCCTGCACGGTGGAAACCGAGATGCCTTCCCAAACCGGCAGTTCGTAATGGCTGGCCACGCCGCGCAAGTAACGGGCGTATTCCTTTCCGCTCAGATGCTCTTTGCGAAAAGTGAAGGCGGGCGAAGTTTGCAAACTGATCGTATTCAGGTCCAACAACCCAAACGAATTGCTGGCAAACGACGGCGTGATGAAGCGCATTTCCGCCGGCCAGCGCGCAAAGCTGGCGCCGATCTTGTGACGCTCTAAAATCGCGTAGCTGGTGACACCGAATTCTTTCAGTGCCATTCCCACGCCAACGCCCGAAGCGCCCGCGCCGATGACGGCAACGTCTAAATTTTCAATGTAACTCATCGAACACTGTGCCTGTGGAGTGCGGGGGACTCGTCACCGCTTTTCGTTCTAAGCGAAAGGCTTCAATGTCCTTGCGACATTTTGCCGGCGAACGGAAAGCTGGGCCGAGCCGCAACGCTCCAAAAAAGATCACTTGCCTTTCTTCGATGCCTTGATCGGGTTTAGCACGCGTGGGGCGCGGTCCTTGGCTTGCTGGTCGAGAATTGCTTTGCAATCGCAACTGTTCATTTTCTCTTCCAGCCAATGCTGCGCGTTAATCGAGTGGTGCAGCGAAGCAAAGATGTAATAAGAAACGGCTCCTGCACAGTTGCGGCAAATCACTTTGTATTTTTTGACTGATGCCATTTTCAAATTTCCTTTCGGGTCTGTGGTTTAAATCAGGCGGTAGCAGGAATTGCGTGCTCCGCGACTTCTTCGTTGTCTTCCTCAAATTCCTCGTCCCAGTATTCAAATGGGTCTTTGAATTTTTCCCAGGCTTGCGTGCCGAGCGCCATTTCCTGATCGGTCAGCAAGGCACGATTGAGCATCTTCTCGATTTTTCCCCGGTCGTATTTGACGCCGATGATGACGATCTCCTGGCGACGGTCGCCAATGTCGGGACGCCAGACTTGCTCGACTACCTGACGGGTTTCTTCATCTTCCGGCCATTCGTCCCGCGGAATGGCCGCGTACCACAAACCTGCGGGTTCGGCGCGACTGGAATTTCCGGCTTGCGACCACAGCCCGACCACGTCATTGCGCGACGCCAGCCAGAAAAACCCTTTGGAGCGAATGACGCCAGGCCAATCCTGATTGATGGTTTTCCAGAACCGTTCCGGGTGAAAAGGACGCCGCGCGCGATACACGAAACTGCTGATGCCGTATTCTTCGCTTTCGGGGAGGTGTTCGCCGCGTAACTCTTTCAGCCAGCCGGGGGC
>CAZRXE010000324.1:0-1923 GCA_964603695.1 uncultured Heliomicrobium sp. | reverse complement strand
CATTGAATGATTTTCGGCTTTCCGGCATGCTTGCGCGCAAGTTCTACACATCCCCATCCAATGAATTCAAAGGAGAACGTGGGACAGGCTTTAGCCTTTCGCCACTGCGGACAGACTGAAGCCTGTCCCACATTTTTATATGAAAAAACTAGGCATAGGCTTTATCGGCAGCGGATTCATCACGCGGTTTCACATCAAATCTTTTCTGGCCGTGCGCGACGCGGACGTGCTGGGCGTTTGGAGTCCCAACAAAACGAACGCCGAATCGGCGGCGGCGCTGGCGCGCGAAGTTCGCGTGGGCGATTGTCGGGCGTTCGATTCCATAGAGGAAATGGTCGCTTCGCCGGACATTGACGCGCTGTGGCTGTGCGGGCCGAATCACAAACGTATCGAAAACCTAGAAGCAATCGTCAACACCATAAAATCCGGCAAAGGTTCGCTGCGCGGCATCGCGATTGAAAAGCCGCTGGCCCGCAACGCTGCCGAAGCAAAACGTGTGATTGAGTTGATCGAAGAATCAGGCTTATTGCACGGTTATCTGGAAGATCAACTGTTCGAGCCGGGCATCACGCGCGGACGGGAGATCCTGTGGCGGCGCGCGACGGCTTTGACCGGACGACCCTACATTGCGCGTTGCGCCGAAGAACACAGCGGGCCGCATAACGCCTGGTTCTGGCAGGGCGATTTGCAAGGCGGCGGCGTTCTGAACGATATGATGTGCCATTCGGTCGAAGTCGCGCGCTATTTGCTGACGGACCCGGACAAACCACGCAACAGCATCAAACCTGTCAAAGTCTCCGCCACCATCGCCTGCCTGAAATGGTCGCGGCCTGAATATGCCGACATCCTGCAACAAACCATGGGCGCGGAAGTGGATTACCGAAATCGTCCGGCGGAAGACTTCGCCCGCGCGACCATCCATTACGTAGACGATGCCGGCAATCCGCTGATTGCCGAAGTGACGACTTCATGGAGTTTCGTCGGCGCAGGATTGCGGCTGTCGTCGGAATTGCTGGGCCCGGAATATTCGCTCTTCGTCAATTCACTGAACACCAGTTTGAATTTGTTCTTCAGCCGCCGCGTGACCGGTAACGCGGGCGAGGATTTGGTCGAAAAACAAAACGCCGAACAAGGCTTGATGCCCGTGGTCGCCAACGAAGCGGGCGAGTACGGTTACGAAGCGGAAAACCGTTACTTCGTGAACTGTTTCCTGGACGGCAAACAGCCGGAAGTGAATTGTTACGACGGGCTGGAAGTCACGCAGTTGCTGATGACCGCCTACAAGAGCGCCGAGGAAGAACGCACCATCGCGTTCGATCCGGCGGCGATTGAAAACTTCGTGCCGGCAGTGGCGCGCGGCACGTGGAATCCACGGTAATAACCTGGGTACGCACCGCCTCCGGCGTGCGAGTACTCAAATCCCGCACGCCGGAGGCGGTGCGTACCCAGGCGGGAGACCAACATGGCTGACAAAGATTTGGGTTTTACGCACATTGCGCTGACGGTCAGTGATTTGGACAAAAGCATAGAGTTTTATTCGCGCTATGCGGCGATGAAGGCGATTCATCGCCGCCTTGACGCGGAAACGAACGTCGGCGTGGCGTGGCTGAGCGATTTAACGCGCCCGTTCGTTATTGTCCTGATCAAAGCCGATACGGTGGATTCGCCACTGCGCCCGATTTCGCATCTAGGCGTAGCCTGCGCTTCGCGCGCGGACGTGGACAGACTGTGCGAAGAGGCGCGGCAATACGGCGTCGAAGTCGAAGGCCCAACGGATTGGCCGCCGCCGGTCGGTTACTGGGCGTTTTTGCGCGACCCGGACGGCCACACGCTGGAACTTTCTTACGGACAGGAAATCGGCTTCACGGTCGAGGAAGCCAGGCAATAAAGAACAAATCAAAAGGACTCAGCCACAGAGATCAC
>CAZRXE010000323.1:0-3188 GCA_964603695.1 uncultured Heliomicrobium sp. | reverse complement strand
GCTTCCAGGTCGGCGAAAACACCTGGTCGGGCCAATCCATTCTGGAAATCCCGAACCTCGACACGCTCATCGCCGAAGCCTTCGTGCCGGAAGTTGATCTCGGCAAAGTCAAAATCGGTCAGCGCGCCGAAATCGCAATTGACGCTTTCCAGGGCAAGTCCTACACCGGCACGATCAAATCCATCGGCACGCTGATTCGCCCCAAAGCCTGGGACATTCCGAACAAAATCCTGGACGTGCAAATCGCGCTCGACCAATTGGACACGGGCGTCATGCGCCCCGGCATGAGTACCAAAACCAAAATCGAAACCGCGTCCGTCGCAAACTGTCTGGCCGTGCCGCTGAAATCCGTCCGTGCCACCGCCGAAGGCGCGCTGGTCAAAGTCAAAACCGATCAAGGCTGGCAGGAACGCATCGTCAAACTCGGTGATTCCAACGGCACAGAAGTCGTCATCACTGAAGGTTTGAAAGCCGGCGACCGCATCGCCAACGATTTTGCCAAAGCGAAATAACCCTGGGTACGCATCGCTTCCAGCGTGCGGACGTGGCAGGCAAACCCAGTGGAAGCCACCAAGTCCCCTCAGCACGCCGGAGGCGATGCGTACCCGGGAGGAAACTCTATGAAACGATTTCCCAAATTCATCCGCTACGTTTTGATTGCTGTTGTTTTGTTGTCAGGCATTTCCGGCGCGATTTACGCGGCTCGGCGCGCGTGGCCGACCGGCACGTCCGACGTGTTGCCGCTAATGATGACGCTGCAACCGCGAGATTTCACCATCCGCATTTCCGCGCAAGGCGAATTGCAATCCTCAGAATCGCTTTCCATCGCCGTGCCGTTCGTGCCGGTCGAACGGTTGAAAATCGCCGATGTCGTCGCTGACGGACGCCACGTGACGAAAGGCGATGTGCTGGTCGAATTCGACGAAACCGATTTGGATTTGCAGATGATGGAACATCGTTCCAGTCTGGAAATGGCCAATCAGAAAATCACCAAAGGCGAACTGGCCATCGGCACTGAAAAAACAGACATCGGCAAAGACAAGAAAATCGCCGAACTGGAACTGCAAAAGATCAACGAGTTCCTACCGAAAGACGAGCAGATTTACACGCGCCGCCAAATCATCGAAGGCCAGCTCGACAAGGACTTCACTGAGAAAAAATTGGTTTTCGCCGACGCGCGGCTGACACTGAAAGGCAAGGTCTACACGCTGGACGAAGCCATACTGCTGCTGGAACGTCAGCAGGCCAATTCCAAAATCGGTCAGGTCGAACGCGCGCTGACTTCGCTGAAACTGGTTTCGCCCGCTTCGGGCATCATCGTTTACGCCAACCCGGACTTTTTCTTCGGCGGCTTCACCATTCAACCCGGACGCACGGTTTGGATCGGGCAGGCGCTGTTCAATCTGGTCAACCCGGACAAGATGGAAGCCAAATGCTTCGTGCTGGAAAAAGACGCGGGCGAGTTGCGCAAAGACCAGCCCGTTACGTTGACGCTTGATCCCTTTCCCGGCGTTGAGTTCACCGGCAAAGTCAAAAGCATAGACAACCTCGCCCGTCCCGTGGATCGCGATTCGCCGGTCAAATACTTTCAAACGATTGTCGCGCTCGACAAAAACGACAAGGAGTTGATGAAACCCGGCGTCAAGCTGAAAGCCCAGGTGCGCGCGATAGATTTGAAAAACGTCCTGGTCGTGCCGCGCAGCGCCGTCGTCAAGAAAGATTCCGATTACATCGTTTATGTTGTGAAAGGTGCGGGCCAATTCGAGCCGGTCAAAGTCAAACTCGGCCAAGGCGATTTGATTCAAGTCGTCGTCACCGAAGGTTTGCAGGCCGGGCAAACGCTGGCGCTGAATCCGCCGGACGTGAAGCGCGAAACCAAAGACGAGGCCAAGAGAGAGAAGTGAGTTGAGACAGCACCAAAGATGGATGAAGATAAGTCACATTCACATCCAATCGAAGGAGACTTGCTATGTTTGTTGCGGAAAGTCCTGCCCAGAAAAAACTCAGGTTTGAAGATTACTTACTGATGCCGGAGACAAACCTGCGTTACGAAATCATTGATGGAGAGATGATGATGAGTCCTGCCCCCACCGTTGAACATCAGTGGATCATCTGCAATCTGATAGACGATTTACGGCCACACGTGAAAAAACGAAAACTCGGCGTGGTTTTGCCGGCTCCGTTGGACGTGGTGATCAGCCGTAAACCTCTGCGCACACGCCAGCCGGATATTCTATTCGTTAGCTACGAAAGAAGCGGCAAAACTGCGGAGGAACTTCGTGCCATGAAGGTTTTTGAAATTGCTCCTGATTTGGCCATCGAAATTCTTTCACCCGAAGAAACTCGTACGCGACTGAAAAGCAAATTACGAGATTACCTGCGAATTGGGGTACGCGAATGCTGGTTGGTCAGCGCGGAATCAAATACAGTTGAAGTGATGAGGTTGACTGCAATCGGCACAGTCACAACCAAAGTTTTCAGCTTTGATGAAACACTTTATTCAGAAATCCTCCCCGACCTGAAGCTAAAAGTCGCGGACATTTTCGCAACCGAATAAGCTTATGAAAAACCTGACTGAAATCGGCCTTGCCATCGGCAATCTCGCCAGCCACAAACTGCGCACTTTCCTGACCATGCTCGGCATGATTTTCGGCGTCGGCGCGGTGATTGCTATGCTCTCCATCGGCGCGGGCGCGGAAAAAGAATCTTTGCGCATCATTGACACGATGGGTTTGCGCAACGTCATCGTCAAAGACCGCGAAATGAAGGACGAGGACTTGAAGAAGATCCGCGAAAACTCGCTTGGCCTTTCCTTGCGCGACGTGCAGGCCATCACCGCCGTCACGCCGGATCTGGAAACCTATTCGGCGCGCAAACGGGTCAAGACCTTTCAGATATTTTCCTTCAAGGGCAAAAGCGACGATTCCAACGTCATCGGCGTCACGCCCAGTTACTTTCGTCTGGCGCGCTACGACCTGACCGAAGGCAGCTTTCTTTCCGAAACCGACCAGAAGGACTTCGAGCAGTTTTGCGTCATTGGTTCGCGCGTCAAACAGAAACTATTCGGCACTCTGTCACCCATCGGCCAGACGCTGAAAATTGACAAGATGTGGTTCACCGTCGTCGGCGTGCTGGCCGACAACAATCTGGCCAAAGACGAATTTGAAGGCGTCAAACTGCAGGATTTC
>CAZRXE010000322.1:0-1726 GCA_964603695.1 uncultured Heliomicrobium sp. | reverse complement strand
CGGATGCTCTCATCGAGCAGCTTCTGAATTTTGGATTGATCCGCTCCCGAATTTTATTTTTGCGCCGCTGCCGATTTTGAAAGCAGAAACGCGACCGTTGATACAGGAGAAGAAATGAACTGACTGCACATTGCGCCAAATTCGGTTGACTTGCAAGACGGACGAACCGGTGCGGCCATTTACTTACGAATTATTGAAGCTCACGACTATTTCCGCTGAAGCACTTGTGCAAAGGTTCCGCCCACTGCTTCGGACGCCTTAAAGATGGATTTCAAAGGAATGATGCCGACGAGGCGATGTTCGCCCACTGCTTTCAGGCCGGCGGAGGCTATGCATCCGCATTGCGAACAATCCGGATCGCCACCGAATTGGCAGGGCGTGATCCTGGTTTGCAGGTCCGCCGTGTAATTCATCGTTGTCCTGGCAAAGATGCAATTGGAAGGCGACTGCGGCGGGTTTCGGTAACCTTCCAACACCGCTTCGGGCAGGTCGAGCTTTGGAAAATTGGCGCGCAGGGCGGCTAGTTCCGTCAATACTCTTTGACGAACCGCAGGCGTCAGGCATTCTTTTTGATCGGCTCCTTTTTGCGGAGTAAAGAGGCTAAACCAGATTTTGCGAACCTCCTGTTTGGCCGACCAGAATGTCAAAAACTCTTTGAGGTAGCCCTCGCGCTCCGTCATCTGACTGGTCACCGTGCTGTGGACGGTAATCTGATGGCCGATGATGTTGGCGAGTATTTTTTCGTAGGTTGCCGGTTTACGACGCGCGTCATGTTCGGGTTGCAGTCCGTCAATCGAAACCACCAAACTCAACTTTGGAATGCCGGCCCAACCTGCGGGAATTTGGCGCACCGCGCTGGTCACCAATTGAACATCCACACCGAAATCGCTCATGCGCGGCAGCAGCACATCCAGTTCGCGAAATCTGACCAACGGCTCTCCGCCGACGATGGACACGTGCAAGGGGCGGTGATGATGCAACAGCTTCATTACGCCATTCACCAACGCTTCGCCTTTGTAATCGGCGACCGAACGCAACGGCCCAGCTTCTCCCAAATGACCGTCTTCATAGGCATAACAGCCCGGACAGCGGAGCGGACATTCGCGTGTGATTTCAATTGAGAGTGAAGGGCGGCGTCCGGACAGAATACGACCCCAGGCACGGACGACGTCAAATTTTTTCATTGATCGAATTTCCTTTTGCGGCTTACTTCCCGCAAGATCAGTTGGTTTATGAAAGGTAGGAATAAACAACGGGCTTCAGGCTAACACACTTGGGACATCGCTGCCTTGACAAAAGAACTTCGTGAAAGAGCCTGGTTTGACTGCACCATCCGTGGGGCGTATGGTGATTGTGAATTGAGCTTAGCTCACTCTGTTCGTCAGCTCCTCTGGGATTCTCCAGACTATCTGAAGATGCACAGCTCACCTTCCAAGGAGCCGGAATGTTTGTCCGAGACGATCTACAAAACTTCAAAACATCCTCAGATGTGAAGTTCCCCAGCACCAATTTATTGATGGTGTTGACCGGAGCGGTGATGGGCCTTTTTGTCACGTTCGTGATTTTGATTCTCGCCAAGTGAACATTCGTTCGCGCGCCGGCGATGGTCGAGAGCCGTGTTTGGATTCGCTTCGGCGTTTTCCATTCCGGCTCTTTTGTCCGGGTGGACACACCGGAGTGGCGGCTTTGAAAACCGCGCTTCCAGTGTACCGCCAGGCTCGATTCG
>CAZRXE010000321.1:0-1629 GCA_964603695.1 uncultured Heliomicrobium sp. | reverse complement strand
ACTCCGGCAGGTACTTCTCCACCGGGTCGGTCGGGGACAGCTTGCCGCGGTCGGCAAGGATCATGATGCCGACGGCGGTGATCGGCTTGGTCATTGAGGCGATGCGAAAAATCGAGTCCTTCGCCATCGGAATGTTCTGGCCAACATTCTGTTTGCCGAACGCGTTCAAATACAAAATCCGCTCTTTGTTCACGACGGCGGCAACGACGCCGGGCAGTTCCTGCTTGGCTACGGTGTCGGCAAAGAATTGATCTATGTTCGCAATTCCTTTTTGGGTGAGCGCAGGGAAAGCCGCCGATTGCGAACCTGCCGACTCTGAAGCTGATGGATAATACGCAACCAATGAAAAACACAAAACGAATATGGCCACGATGCAGCAGTCTTTAGCCTGAATCCACGGTTAAGAGATGGGTGAAATTGTTTTGACCAATATCCCTCGGTGTTTTCGCATTTTTAGCGATTTTGGCTCTTCACCTAACAGGTGAGAGGCGGAAATCGCGTAATGCCAGTGGTTATTGGCCGAAATCGAAAATTCAACTTCTTAGCCGTGGATTTAGGCTTTAGTCATAGGTTTGCTTTACCCCAACACGCGACGGGCTTCGGCCATCGCCACGACGAAACGATCCAGTTCGGCTTTGGTATTGGAAAAACACGGCGAGACGCGAATCCCGGCAAACTCTTTGGTGCGGCGCGTGATGTCCATCGTCAGAATGCTGCGCTTTTCAAACAACCAGTTGCGCAAGTCAGGCGTTTTGATGCCTTCGAGTTCGACGCAGGTGATGCCGCAACTTGTTTTTGGCGAAGTGTGAAAGCGAATGCCGGGAATCTTGCGCACGCCTTCGATCCAGTATTCGGTCAGGTGACGCAAGCGCGCTTCTTTGCGTTCGGCTCCGATGGCGTGATGAAAGGCGATGGCGTCTTCGATGCCCAGAATCGTTTCCGGCCACGTGCCGAACAGTTCAAACTTGCGGATGTCGTCTTTGGGACGCGTCGTGCCCGAAGCAAAAAGCGGCCAGATTTTCGCAATCCTCTCGCGCTTGACGTAAAGCAGCCCAGTGCCTTTGGGAGCCTGCAACCATTTATGCAAACTCGTGCCGAGGTAATCGCATTCCAGATCGGCCATTTTGTAATTCATCAGCGCGAAACTTTGCGCGGCGTCCACGACCACTTCGACGCCGCGCCGATGCGCCATGCGACAAATGTCGCGCACCGGAAATAACTGCCCGTTCAGATTGATGGGATGTGAAATCAGAATCAGTTTCGTGCGTGCAGTGATGGCGGCGTCAAAGCGGCGCACGATTTCGCTGAGGTCTTCGCAGGGCACGGGAATCTGGATTTTGTTTACAACCACGCCATCGCGTTCGCGTCGCTGATCGAGGGCATCGAGCATCGCCCAATAATCCAGCGTGGTGGTGAGCACTTCATCGCCGGCCCGCAATGGGAGGCCCAGCAGGATCGCATGCAACGATTCCGTGGCATTGCGGGTGATCGCGATCTCTTCCGCATCCGCGCCGAGCATTGCGGCCAGTTGCTGCCGGATCGGTTCCAGTTTCGGGCCGTAGCTGAAGATCGTGGCGGGCACCGCTTTCTCTTCGCTGCGCATATGGCTGACAACCGAATCAAAAACCG
>CAZRXE010000320.1:0-2561 GCA_964603695.1 uncultured Heliomicrobium sp. | reverse complement strand
CGTCGGCTACGACCGCTGCCAGCCAGGATTCAATCGCTGCCAGCAGCGCAATTGTGAGCGCGGGGGAAAACATCTTGGTGATTAAACCCCAGGTCAGATGAGGAAAGTGCGGCGCGGGAAAGGTATTGGGGACGCCGCCGAACCGACTACCAATGGTTTCAACATTCAGACTGAGCAACTGCACCGCCGCCGTTACCGAAAGAATGGCGATCAATGATCCGGGTATTTTGGGCGTTACGCGCGGCCACAAAAAGACGATAAGCAGCGACGCCACTCCCACTGCCAGCGCCTGCCAATTCGCGGTAGCCAAATGGCGAGCGTAGGCTTCCCACTTTTCAACGAAATCGGCGGGAACCTTTTCCATCCGCAAACCGAGAAAGTCTCGAATCTGACCGGAGAAAATGATCAATGCGATGCCGGTTGTGAATCCAACAGTCACCGGGTACGGAATGAATTTCAAAAATGCACCCATCCGCAACAATCCCATCGCGATTAGAATGAACCCTGCCAGAATTGTCGCTACGGCTAACCCGTCATACCCATATTGCTGAACGATGCCATAAATGATGACGATGAACGCGCCGGTCGGCCCGCTGATCTGCGCGCGCGTGCCGCCCAGCGCGCCAATCACAAATCCTGCGATGACCGCCGTGTACAACCCCTGCTCCGGTTTGACGCCCGAAGCAATCGCAAAGGCAATTGCCAATGGCAAGGCCACAATACCGACAATGACACCGGCGATTAAATCGGCACTGAACTGTTTTTGGGTGTAACCTTCGCGAAAAATGGTGATGAGTTTGGGTTCCAGACGAGTAGGCATGTCTTATTTAGTGTCAAGCCACTTTGTCATTAAGTAGCGGTCGTGACCGGCAAAGCCAAACTTTTCGTAAGCGCGTTGGGCAGCGGCATTTTTGTGTTCCACTTCCAGATGTAACGCCTTGACGTCGCTTTCCGCGCAAACCGCCGCCAGAAATTCCAACACTTGCCCGCCAAGCCCACGCCCGCGAAACCGTTCGTGCAGGAACAGTTCATCCACAAACGCATCGCGACCGTGAAATTCCAGGCTGTAGCCGAAGGTCAACACCGTGTAGCCCGCAACTTCCTCTTCGGCCAAAATCAGAAAAACGCGACCGAATAACTCGCTGTTCAGAATGTCTGTCAGCGCCTGCCGCGCCTTTGCTTCATCAAGGGCCAAGTCTTCGTGAAGGTAAAACTCTCGCATCATCGGCAAAATTACTTCGATAACGGTCAAGTCGGCAAATTGGAATTTCAGTTGTGGATTACTCATTTGACGAATGGGGCCAGCGCACCCTCCAGTTTGATGATTGATTTCAGCGCCGAATACGGAATCAGCACTTCCTGCGGCCCGGCGGCATAAGCGGCCACCTGATAAGCGTCGAAAGTGATCTGCAAGCCTTCAGGCGTGATGTTCCAGCTTTCGTAATTTTCAGCCTTCGGCCCTGCGCCGGTGCGAATCCACTCGTCATCGCCGACATCGGACTTTTTGATTTTGGCGATGCAGTAATCCGAGATGGCTTTCAGATAGTTGGAATTCGGTTGGAAGAGGTCCGCGAGTTTGAGCATCACGCCGCGATTCAAATCGTAGTTGTAGGCCACCGATCCCGCGTTGCCGTGCGCGCCGCCCGTGTAGCTGTAGTTGCTGAACAGAATGCTGAGCAGGTTTTTGTCGGCGTGGACAACGCTGTAGCTGATGTCCATCGCAAGTTCCCCTCGCTCTCCCGCCGCAGCATCCTGCATGAATTCCCGGTTGTCTACCTTGAAAGCTTTCAAGGAGTTTTCGACCATTTCGTTGATGGTTTTATTGAACTCCGCCACGCGCGCATCATTGCCGGTCAGTTGCGGATAGGCGACCTCCGTGGAGAACTTTAGCTTTTTGTTTTCTTCCTTTTGCTGTTTGACGATCAGCCGCAAGCCACCCATGTCATAAAGTTTTTCTGCCAGCACGACAGGCATTCCGACAGCGCCTTTGGCTTTGGCCCAGGTGCCGGTGAATTTCAGCGAAGACTCTTCGCCGCGAATTTCATTGACCAGCGTGCCGGAAAAAAATCCTGTTTGTTTGTCGCCGAAGTTTTCCGTCAAATCGGCTTTGCCCGCCGCGTCCACCTGCCCGCTCAAATCCAGATACTTGCGGTCGGCTTTCTTTTCGTAAAAGTAACGGCCAAAGAGTGATTCATCATTGCGCCCCAGTTCCATCTGAATCGCATACTTGCCGTCAATCGTGCCGATCAGCACGCGATTGAATCGCGAGGGTAACGGCCCTTTCACCGCCGGGACTTGCGTTGCCGTCGGAGACGCCGCGGGCGAAGCCGCCGGCTGCGAAAGGCCAAGCTGCGTCGGCTTGTCGCCGCTGCAAGCCTGTAAAGCTAAACAGAGCGAAATCATCAAAAACAAATTTCTATTTTTCATCTTGAATTCTTTCCACTGATAAATATTCGAGTTTTAGAGTACGGCGCTGCCAATGCCGACAGGATTGGATCAACGTTCGACGATGACAATTCGCCGAACCTCATCTCCACGCACGATCCGATCCACCACGTCCA
>CAZRXE010000319.1:0-4448 GCA_964603695.1 uncultured Heliomicrobium sp. | reverse complement strand
TGGCCGATGGTCTGGGACGCCGCACATCGCACGGCCAAGCGGCTGATTGATGATGGCCACATTGGCGAAGTCACCGAAGTGCATTATTACGGCGGCAATCGCGGGCCGCTCTATCATCTGGCCGACAAAGTCGAAGTCAGCGAAGAAGACGTGCAGCGCCGCAAACCGCACAGTTGGTTTTACAAACGCGAAAGCGGAGGAGGTTCGCTGCGCGATTATCTGGGTTACGGCACGACGCTCGGCACCTGGTTCCACGATGGGCGCAAACCGGTGGAAGTGACG
Source organism: uncultured Heliomicrobium sp. (assembly GCA_964603695.1). Lineage (GTDB taxonomy): Bacteria > Acidobacteriota > Blastocatellia > RBC074 > RBC074 > RBC074. Next base: position 4,166 of record CAZRXE010000319.1, on the reverse strand, counting down.
ACCGTCGTGGACGAACCCGCCGGACTGGAAGTGGACGAACACAGTTTGACCGTCGCGCGCTACGAGTGCGGCTTATCGAAATTTGAAACACGATGGGGAACTTTCACCGATCCCTGGACACATCAGCCGCAGCCGAAATGCGGCTTTGTTATCAAAGGCAGCACCGGAACCATCAGCAGCTACGACAAAGAGACGACCGTTCGTTTGCAAACCCGACAGAATCCGGCGGGCGAAAACATTCCCGTGGACGCGCTCGCCGCGCCGCATCGCAACCCGATTGAGCATTTCATCCATCACCTGGAAACCGGCGCGCCGCTGCTTGGGCCGCTCCGCGCGGACATCAGCCGGATAGGACAACAGATCGTGGACACTGCCATTCTGAGCGCCGAGGAAAAACGAACTGCAAGACTGATCGAGTAACGCGATGAGTGAGTTGCTAGCCGACGATTACGGACTGAGCAGGTTGCAAACGACTGCGAAAATTGCTGCGCCGCAATTAGCCTATCAACCTTCCCAACCGAAACACTATCACCCGGCGATTGGCGTAATCGGTTGTGGCGGTATTTCGGCGCAGCATCTGAACGCTTATCGCCAGGCCGGTTACAACGTCGTCGCGCTCTGCGACCGCAACGAATCCAAAGCCATTGCCCGTCGCGATGAATTCTTCCCGCAAGCCAAAGCCTTAACCGATTTCCGCGATTTGCTGGCGCGGCAGGAAATAGAAGTTGTGGACATCACCACGCATCCGGCGGATCGCGTCAAACTGATGGAAGCCGCGTTGCTGGCCGGGAAACACGTACTCAGCCAAAAGCCTTTTGTCACGGACATCACTGTCGGCGAGCGGTTGGCGAATCTGGCGGAAGAGCGCGGCTTACAACTGGCGGTCAATCAAAACGCGCGCTGGTCGCCGCACTTCAGCTACATTCGGCAGGCGATTGCCGCCGGGCTGATCGGCGAAGTGCAGAGCGTGAATTTCACCTTGCATTGGGATCACAGTTGGATCATCGGGACGGAGTTTGAACGGATGGAGCATCTGCTGTTTTATGACTTTGGCATTCACTGGTTTGATTTGATCCAAGCCTTTTTTCCGGCGTCGCGATTTGCTCGGCGGGTTTACGCGACAGCGACGCGCGCCATCGGCCAACAAGCCAAACCGCCGATGCTGGCGCAGGCGATGATTGAATTCGACGATGCGCAGGCATCCATCGTCTTCAACGCCGGAGTGAAATACGGACAACAAGACACAACTTTCGTGGCCGGAACAAAAGGCAGCATTGTCAGCGCCGGCCCGAGTCTTTCCGAGCAAACCGTGACGCTTCACACCGAACAGGGAAGCGCCTGCCCACAATTGCTGGGAACCTGGTTTCGCGAAGGCTTTCACGGCGCGATGGCCGAATTGTTGTGCGCCATCGAAGAAGGTCGCGAACCCGTCAATCAAGCGCGCGGCAATTTGCGCAGCCTGGAACTCTGCTTCGCCGCCATTGCCAGTTGTGGGCGTCGCGTTCCAGTAATACCGGGAGAGATTCGACAGTTACCGAATTAGCACCTGGGGCTGACGCCCCAGGCTTTATGCTGATTTGCCACAACACTTGCATCACAGCCCGGCCAGCAAGCCTTTGGTGTAACCCAGCGTTTCGGTCAAACCGGGGAGCGGGTCCTTGCCGTCTTTTTCGTATTCGTAACCGGCCAGCCCCTGATAATTGATTTTGAGCAAGGCGGCCAGAATGGCTTTCAGATCGAGAATGCCGCGTCCGCCTTCAATCGGCGTGTTGCGATTGCCGAGCGCGGAGATGTCTTTGAGGTGAACGTCATACAGCCGCTCTTTGCATTTGATAATGGCTTCCGCCGGATTGACGCCCGCGCGCGCGGTATGGCCCACGTCAATGCACAGGCCGATGCGCTTGTCGTACTTTTCCACGGCCTTCCAAACGTCGTAAGGGGAAGGGAATTGTTTGTCTTCCGGCCCGTGGTTATGGATGGCGAGTTTGATGTTGAACTCCTTGACCATTTTGTCGAGCAGCGGCACGGCGTCGGTGGGCGGCGCGCAAACGATGGTCGTCACGCCGATGTCGCGGGCGTATTCAAAGGCGCGGCGCACGTCGGCTTCGTCGTTTTTCATTCCGACGTTGCCCACGCTGAGCGGAACCATTCCGGCGTCGCGGAACATTTGCGCGCGCTGTTTGCGCTCTTCAGAAGTATGCGACAGGTCAATATGGTTTTTGACGTTCTTGATGGAAATGTACTTCATCCCCGCGCGCTGCAAGCCTTTGATGGTTTCTTCGATGGGCCATTCGCGGAAGGTGTAAGTGGCGACGCCGATTTTCAGCCCGCGCCAGCGGTCTTTTTCTTCGGCGGCATTGGCGGCGAAGCTTTCAGGATTGGCCAGATTGGGAACGGACAGCGCCGCTGCCGCAACCGCGCCGGTTTTAAGCAGGTCTCTTCGAGAGAAGGTGGTCATAAGTTGGTCTCCTTAAAGTTGAATCAATTGCCGGTGTGTACTGAAAGACTGTCCCAAATCGCGGACGATTTGGTCGTGAAGCGTTTGCATCCGCGCGTAGAGCTTGGCGCGCGCGGCGTCGGGTTTCGCTCTGGTCGTTTCGTCGAGCGCGATGTAGCGGCGGCACAATTCCGCGATGTCTGCGGGCCGGCCTTGCTGTTTTCGCCAGGCCCACAATGCCTGCACCGCCGCGCCGACCGCCGCGCCTTCTTCATTGGCGACGCAGACGACTTCGGCGTTGAACACGTCGGCCAGAATCTGCCGCCAGACCGCGCTTTTCGCGCCGCCGCCCGTGGCGCGGATTTCCGTCGGTTGAATGCCGAGTTCGCGCAGCCGGTTCAAACCATAATTCAAGCCAAGCGTCGTGCCTTCCATCGCCGCGCGGGCGAAGTGCGCCACGGAAAAGGTCTTGTCGCGCAAACCAAAATAAACGCCGGTGCCGTCCGGCGCATTCGGCGTGCGTTCGCCTTCAAAAAAGGGAATCAACATCAATCCGTCATTTCCCGCCGGAACCGAAGCGGCGGCATTGGAAAGTTCTTCGTGCGAAAGCTGGAAACGTTCGCGCACCAGCTCGGTCGCGACGGTCACGTTCATGGTGCAAACCAGCGGCAGCCATTTGCCCGTCGAATCGCAAAAGGCCGCGACTTCGCCTTGCGGATCAATGACTGGTTGTGCGGCGCATGCGTAAATCGTCCCCGAAGTTCCCAGGCTGACCGTGACGACGCCCGGCGCAACATTGCCCGTGCCGATGGCGCCCATCATATTGTCGCCGCCGCCGCTGCTGACTATGACATCGGCGCTCAAGCCGAATTCGGCGGCCAGTTCCTGGCGCAAGATTCCGGCAACGTCGTCCGAAGCAATCAACTCCGGCAGCATTTCGGCCACGCGCGGATCAACGGCGTCAATCGCCGCTTTCGACCACGCGCGATTGCGCACGTCCAGCAAAGCCGTTCCCGAAGCGTCGCCGCATTCCATTGTTTTGCGCCCGGTCAGCCAAAAATTGAGGTAATCGTGCGGCAGCAACACCGAACGCAGCCGCGCGAAATTTTCCGGCTCTTGCTGTTTCAGCCACAGAATCTTTGACGCTGTGAAGCCCGCCGGAACGCCGTTGCCAACCGCCGCAATCGTTTTTTCCAATCCGCCCAGCGCGCCGATAATCGCTTCGCATTCGTTCGTGGTGGAAGTGTCGCACCAGAGCTTGGCGGGGCGGATAACCTGATCGTCCGCGTCGAGCGCCACAAAACCATGCTGTTGGCCGGAAACGCCTATGCCGCGTACGGCTGAGCGATCAACGCCCGCCTTTTCCAAAACCACACGGATGGATTCGCGCACGGCGACGATCCATTCCAGAGGATGCTGCTCTTTGTGACCGGCAGGCAATCCTTCGATCAAGTCGTAGTGCCGGCTGGCGCTGGCGACCACCTGACCGCTGTCCGCGTCGAGCAGAATGGTTTTCGTGCTTTGCGTACCGCTGTCTATGCCGATGAAGTACTCGCTCATCTTCCTCAGTCTTTCGATTTTTGAATTGTATAGTGAATGCCTGAATTGGCTTGACCATTAAACGCAATTACCGCGCGTGAGGCAAGCGAAGTCTGGATTGAAATTGGCTGTCGGCGGTGGAAGCGGTCACGATGAACACTGCTGGGTAGGCATCGCTTCCAGCGTGCGA
>CAZRXE010000318.1:0-1510 GCA_964603695.1 uncultured Heliomicrobium sp. | reverse complement strand
GGCAAGGCGTATCACAAGATGAAGACGATGTACGATTTCGGTCTCTCGAAAATCTACGAGGTCGTCATCAACTCCAATCCGTCCTACGCCTTTTTGCTGGAAAACAATTCGCTGCTGCAAAACAAACTGGTCATTGCGCACGTGCTGGGGCATGTGGATTTTTTCAAAAACAACGCCTACTTTTCGCAAACCAATCGCCGCATGGTGGACGACGCCGCGATGCACGCCCGCCGTATCAGCGAGTACGAATTCACGCACGGTCGCAAAGTCGTCGAAGACTTCCTGGACGCGGTGCTTTCCATCGAAGAACACATTGATCCGAACTTTTTCATCAGAAAACACGCTGCCGAAAGAAAGAAAGGCGATGTGCCGCCCGAACCCAAACCGCGCACCAAATATGAAGACCTGACCTCGCCCGCCGAACTGGCAGCCATCGCCAAAGCCAAAGCCGACAAAGCCAGGGACGACCGGATGGAGCCGGAAAAGGATTTGATCTGGTTCATTATGCAAAACTCGCCCTCGCTGGAGCCCTGGCAATGCGATGTGATGAGCATGATCCACGACGAAATGCTGTACTTCGTGCCGCAAATGCAAACCAAGATCATCAATGAAGGCTGGGCTTCGCTGATCCACTCGCGAATCATGCGCGAACTGGATTTGCCCGACCACGAACATCTGGAATTCGCCGAACTGCACGCCGGCGTCGTCTCGCCGCACCGTAATCAACTCAATCCGTATTATCTCGGCTACACGATTCTCGAAGACATCGAACGCCGCTGGAACGAGCCTACGCCGGAAGAACAGGAAAAATTCGGACGCCAACCCGGCGGTGGTTGGGCCAAACTGCTGGAAGTCCGCGAAGTCGAAAACGACATTTCGCTGCTTCGCAATTACCTGACCGAAGACTTATGTGAACGCCTGGATTTGTTCGTCTACGAACTGGTCGAAGAGGAAGAGTGGACGATCACGGAAAAACGCTGGATGAAAGTCCGCGATCAGTTGGTCAGCAACATGACCAACTTCGGCTTCCCGTACATCGAAGTGCTCGACGGCGATTACCGCCGCAATCGGGAACTGTTTTTACGCCACCGCTACGAAGGCGCGGAACTTGACGGCAAATACGCGCATAAAGTGCTGGAATACGTTTACAAACTGTGGGGGCGGCCCGTTCATCTGGAAACCGTCGTGGACGAACAAAAGCGCGTGATGCGCTACGACGGCGAAGATCATACGGAAAGCTGATTTCATTGGAGCGCGAACGGGCTGTCCGCGCTCCGCTTCAATCCATCACTCTCAGCACCACGCATTTCAAATAATAAGTTTCCGGCACGGTCAGCAAGATCGGATGATCGCGTCCCTGGGTACGCTTTTCGATGACCTGAACCTGGCGTCCGGCGTCAAGCGCGGCTTCGGCCAACATTTCCATAAACAGCGGTTCGAGGATGTGGTAGGAACACGAGCAGGTGATGAGTACGCCGCCGGGTTTCAGAATGCGCAGCGCGCGCAGATT
>CAZRXE010000317.1:0-2110 GCA_964603695.1 uncultured Heliomicrobium sp. | reverse complement strand
CGCGTTATCCAAACTCGGCAAAGCGAATTTGAATGCTTCGGCAAACTCCGGTTTCAGTCCCAAAAGTGAACCAAGTGTCTGATAACGGCTCTGGGTGTGGTTGTGGCCGTTGATTCCGGGAAGGGCTTCGGTTGGTTGGTTGCCGTGATTCCCATTGGCGGATTGCGTGGCATCGGATTGAACGACCAAAAAAGTCGCGCGCCCCGCGCCTTCTGTTTTCAGGAAATCAATCGCTCGCAACGCGTCGTCGAAACTGGGCACGACGACGAATTGCAATTCATCGCGTAGCGCCGATTCCACCAGCGATTCGTTTTCCGGCGAAACGCGAACGAAGTCCGCCAGCGTTCCCAGCGTTTTGAAATTCACGGACGGACGTCCGAACAAAGCCTGCACCGCTTCGGAAAAGTAAGAGTGCTGTTCATCAAGCTGAGTCAGCGATTTCAACCGCTGTTCCGTCGCGGTCAGTTCGCGGTGCAGGGCATTGAGCTTGGTTTGCTTTTCTTCGCGCAAGCGGCGCGCGAGGGAAAGCTCCGAAGTCGTGTTGGCGAGTTCTTCGCTGATTTGCTGCTGGCGTTCGGTCTGTTCCTCGACGGTGAAACTTAGTTCGGCGTGTTGCGTTCGCGCGTTTTCAGATTGCGCCATCGCGCGTTCGCGTTCATTGGCCAAGCCGCGCAAACGGCTGTCGCAGCGATCCACCGAGTCGGTGAACTGTCGCTTCAATTGCCGCCAGCGTTCCAGATGCGTGCCGCTGTCATAAACCTGTTTGCGAGCCTCTTCGAGTTTGCGTTCGGCATCCTTGTCACGTTCGCCTTGAGCGCGATGATCGTTTTCGGCGTCGGTCAGCGCCTTGCTTTCGGCGTTGATCTCCTGCTCGATGCGTTGCAACTCTTCGCGCAAACGAGCGGTTTCCTGGCCGATGAACTGGCCGCGTTCGGCAATCACTGCTTGATCTTTGGCGAACTGCGTCGCGCGCGAACCCAGCGATTGCAATTGTTGCGTTAGGTAATTGTGTTGTTGGCGCGCGCGTTCGACTTCCACGTTGACATCGGCGGCAAGCTGCCGCGTCTCATTAAGCTTGCCTTCCGCCGAACGCGAACTGGCGGCGGCGACGGCTTGTTCTTCTTCAAGCTGCGCAATCAAGGCGGCGATTTCCGCTTCACGCGCCGTGCCGGATTCCAAGCCGCTTTCCAGTTCGGTCATGGTTTTGGTGTTGGCGCGGTAGTCCACCACGTAAACCGCGCGCATCAAGCCGCGCATTTCGTGTTTGAACTTTTGATAGCGGCGCGCACGGCCCGCCTGCCGCCGCAAACTGTTCTGCTGCCGCTCGATTTCCGCCAGGATGTCCGTCACACGAGACAGATTTTGTTTGGAAGCTTCCAGCTTTAGTTCCGCCGAATGCTGGCGCATTTTGAATTTGGAAACGCCTGCGGCTTCTTCAATCAGTGCGCGGCGATCCGTGGGCTTGGCCGAGAGCACCTGTCCGATGCGTCCCTGCTCAATGATGGCGTAATGCGCGCCGCCCAATCCTGTTCCCGAAAACAAATCCTGAATATCGCGCAGGCGGCACGAACGGCCATTCATTTCATATTCGCTTTCGCCGCTGCGATATAGCCGACGAGCGACCGTGATGCGTTCGCCTTCGTGGAAGACTTTGCCGATGGTAGCGGCGGTGACTCTGCGCCGTTTTTTGGCTTGAGTGGTTTGTGTTGCTTGCTCAGTGGATTCTTGGAATTGCTCTTCAACCGAAGCGGCGTCGCCTTCCGCTGGCGATTCTGCTGTTCCGCCGGCTTCAGCGTTCATTTCGGCTTGGTAGGCTTCGGCTTGTTCGGCGGCTTGCGCGGCCATTTCCGCGGCTTCGACGGCTTGTTTTTCAGCTTCAGCGGCGGCGACTTCGCCACGAATTTCAAAGGTTTCGTGAACGACCATCGTCAACGAAACCTCAGCCATTCCGGCGGGCTGGCGGCTGCGGCTGCCTTGAAAGATCACGTCTTCCATTTTGCTGCCGCGCAGCGCTTTGGCGCGTTGTTCGCCGATCACCCAACTGATTGCATCAGCTACGTTGCTCTTACCGCAACCATTTGGCCCAACGACAGCGGTGATGCCTTCTTCG
>CAZRXE010000316.1:0-3490 GCA_964603695.1 uncultured Heliomicrobium sp. | reverse complement strand
CAGGAGGCGCATAGTAGCCCGTCACGTCAACGATGACGTGAGTGGTGCCGCTGGCGAAAATCTTGAACGCGCCGTCGGCTGCTCCCAAACCGACGGTGAAAACGTTGTTGGTGACTTCGCCGGGGCCGAAGTTGGAGTTGGAGACAGTAGGTTGCGTCGCCGTGCTGGGGAAGAGCGTCAGGAAGCCTCCGGTCGTGGGCACGACGGTGATGTTACCGGTCACGGCCAGAGCCTCTGCGGGAATGCCTGCGCAAGTCGTTCTTGCCGGCAGAGTGAAAGTGCCGCCGGCATTGATGATTGCGCCGGGCGTGGTGCATCCGGTCAGGCCGGCGCGAGTGTCGAGCAGGCGAACGGGTTGCGCCAGCGGATAGAACTGCAAGCCATTGCCGCTGATGATGACAGTGTAGCTGCGCGTTCCCGTGCAGGTGTTGGCATCAGTGGTGCTGACCGTGAAGGTGAAAGTTCCGGTCGCGTTGGACGTGCCGGAAAGCAAACCCGCCGCCGATAGCGTCAAGCCGTTCGGCAAGGTTCCCGCCGTCACGCCAAAGCTGTAAGGCGCGGTGCCGCCCGTGGCTGTCAGCATCTGGCTGTAAGCCGTGCCGACAAATCCATTGGACAGAGTCGCCGGATTGATCGTAATCACAGGGCAACCGTCTTGCGTGATGGTGAAGATCTTACCCGCGATGGTCATCGTTCCTGTGCGCGGAGTTCCCGACGGATTGGCCGCAACCATATATCCGACTGATCCGTTGCCTGTGCCGCCGCCGCTGGCAGGAATGATCCAGGGCGCGTTGCTGACCACCGTCCAAGCCCCTTGCGGAGACGGCACGGCGGCGGAAGTCGCCACCGTGACGTTTCCAGTGCCGCCCGTAATGGAGAAGTTCTGGCTGGTCGGCGTCAGCAGGTAGTGATAAATGGCGAAGTCTATGCCCCAGGAAAGTTCCTGCGCATCCGGGCGATTCGGATGCAAAGAACGAAATGACGGCGCACCACCCACGCCCGTATACCGCAAACGTATGCGAACGTTCGACGGATTGCCTGCGATGAAAGGCGTGATGTTCAGACTTTTGGTGTTCGGCGTCGGAAAGCCGTCGTCCACGTTTTGCAGATGCAGTGCGTTGAACGGCCAGGTCGCGCCGCCATTGGTGCTGACATCCACATCGCCTATGTTGCCAGGCGCGGCCAGCCCCAGATAGCGATTGAAAAACTCCACGTAAACAGTCCCCAGCCCGGTCGTATCGAAAGCCGGCGGCAGCAACGATTCATCCATAACCGAGCCGGGACTGGCGCAACCGGCGTCCACGATGGCGAACGTGCCGGAAAACGGCGGCGGAACCACTCGATTGCACGGATTGGCAGTCGTCCAGGTGGCCGGAGTGTTGTCCGGATAAATGCCGTTGCCGTTGTGAATCACGTCCCAGCCGGCCGGAATGCCGTTGGAGAAATCCGTCAGCACCAGCACGCCCTCCGGCAAAATCACCAGATTCATCGTCCGCGTGCCCACACAACCGTTGGCGTCGGTGGCAATGATCGTGAAGTTGTATGTCCCGGCGAGATTGGGCACGCCGGAAATCGCGCCTGTCGCTGCGTTCAGCGACAAACCGTTCGGCAGCGCGCCCGTGAAACTCCAATTGATCGTCCCCACGCCTCCGCTTTGCGTAAATGTCTGGTCGTAAGCGACGCCGAATCTGCCGTCGGGCAATGCCGACGGGCTGATGGTGATCGTCGGACAATTGACGGTCATGGTGTAAGCGCGCTCACCAGGGCAATTGTTTCCATCCGTGACGCGGATGGTGAAGTCGTAGATTCCCGCTTGTGTCGGCGTACCGTCAATCAAAGCGTTGACCGAAAACGAAGAGAAAGACAAACCGGGAGGCAACGCTCCGGCGATCAAAGCAAAAGTGAAAGGCAACGGAGGAACTCCGCCGTTCTGCAAAATGATCTGATTGTAGTTCGTTCCCACCGTTGCCGCAGGCAATGTTGACGGCGTCAGGTTAATCGTCTGGCAATTGATGCTCAGCAGATAATTGCGCGTGCCCACGCATCCATTCACATCCGTGGCGGTGATCGTTACCGGAAATAGGCCGGTTTCGTTCGGCGTTCCTGACAGGACGCCGCTGCCGGAATTCAGCGAAAGCCCGGCGGGTAATGGCCCGTCTCCGCTGACGACCCAGTTGATCGGCCCGCTGCCGCCGGTTTGCGTCAGGGTTTGTGAATAAAAAGTGCCGCGCGTCCCGTCGGGCAACGTCGCCGGATTGAGCAGAATGGTCGGACACGGAATGACCAGCGTGTATTGCGCCGATCCCGCGCAGCCGCCGGTAGCATTGGCCTGAATGCTGAAAGTATAACTGCCGGGCGTATTCGGCGTCCCTGACAGCAGCCCGCTCGCCGACAGCGACAATCCGGTAGGCAATGTGCCGGAGCCTACGCTCCAGGTAATCATTCCCACGCCGCCGGTCTGTGTGAATTGCTGGTTGTAAGCGACGCCCAGGCCGGCGTTGGGGATGGTGTTGGGTCTGACGAGGATCGCCGTGCAACCGGGCGTCAGCGTGTAAACGCGCGACCCTGTGCAACCATTCGCGTCAGTGGCGCGCGCCGTGAAGGTAAAAGTCGCGGTGGAATTCGTCGTGCCGGAAATGACCCCCGTTGGAGACAAGTTCAGTCCGGTGGGCAACGAACCGGAAAACAAGCTGAAGCTGACCGCGCCAATGGCTCCCGTCGTCGTCAGCGTTTGGTTGTAGGCCACTGACACTGTCGGATTCGGCAGTTCAGTCGGATTGACGGTGATGGTTTGGCAATTGATCGTCAACGTGTAAGTGCGAAAGACCAAACATCCCGCCGGATCCTGTGCGCGCACGGTGAAGTTGAATGTCCCGGTTTGCGTCGTAGTGCCGGACAGCACGCCGCCTGATGACAAAGTAATGCCGGTCGGTGTCGCGCCCGATTGCAAAGTGAAAGTTGCCGCGCCTGTGCCGCCCGCCGTCGTGATTGTCTGGCTGTAAGCAGCGTTCGCCGTGCCCGCCGGCAAGGACGCCGGACTGATCGTGATGGCCGGACAAGTGACCGTCAGCGCATACGCCCGCGCTCCCGGACAGCCAGTGGCGTCCGAAGCCGTGACGGTGAAGTTCGCTGTTCCCGCAGTGGTCGGCGTGCCGGAAAGAGCGCCGTTTGCACCGTTCAGCGTCAACCCAGCAGGCAGCGCGCCTGAAGTCACGGCAAATGTCACCGCGCCGCTGCCGCCCGTGGTCGAAATGGTTTGGTTGTAAGCCGTGCCCGCCGTTGCGTTCGGCAAGCTGGCCGGATTGACTGTGATCGTGTTCGGACATAGCGAGAAAACATACGCCGCGCCCTGATCCACCACCGCCGCCGCGTCTTTGAATGGCGCGCCCACCAGCGCCGTGCCGCCATTGATCGAAGCCGAAAACCCGAGTTGATCGGCGGTCGCGGCATCCGCCGCCGTCAAACGGTCGCGTTCCGTCCAGGTTACGCC
>CAZRXE010000315.1:0-1836 GCA_964603695.1 uncultured Heliomicrobium sp. | reverse complement strand
CCACGGAAGCGGAATGGGAATATGCCTGTCGCGCCGGAACCTCCACGCCATTTCATTTCGGCGGTACGCTCACTCCTTCGCTGGCGAATTTCGACGGCTTGCGGCCTTACGCCGACGCTGTAGCCGACACTGCTTCCCAGCGCACCTCGCCGGTCGGAGCTTTCGGCGTGGCCAATGCTTTCGGCTTGTTCGATATGCACGGCAATGTCTGGGAATGGTGCCGGGACGATTGGCATGGCAATTACCACGGAGCGCCCGCCGACGGCAGCGCCTGGACGAAAGGGTACGAAACAGGATTGCGCGTGGTGCGCGGCGGGGCGTGGTTCAATGCGGCAAGGCTGTGCCGTTCGGCTTATCGTTACTACGGCGCTCCCGACACGCGCGGCAATAACTGCGGTTTTCGTGTGGCCCTGGATTTGGAACAGATTTGATTTTCGTCAGCTTAACTTCAGCCTTCCTGTCTTGGCTGTGAAGCGATCCGCGCTGAGTACGACGTTGTCAATCAACCGTGTGTGGCCGAAAAACGCGGCGGCGGAAACCAATGCTTTGCGGTCGGTCAAATCATCCAGTGGATCGAGTTGGTCTGTGTCGGTGATGGCCAGGTAATCAATTTTAGCGAGCGGCTCTTTTTCGATTTCCTTGCGTATGGCTTTGAGCAGTTTGCCGGCGCTGCGTTCTCCGTCGCTGTAAAGTTCCTCGGAGCGGTGCAGCGCACGGTAAAGCACTGTCGCAGCGCGGCGTTCTTCAGGCGACAGGTAACGGTTGCGCGAAGAGCAGGCCAGGCCGTCGGCTTCGCGGGCGATGGGCGAAACGACGATTTCAATCGGCAGGTGCAGATCGCGCGCCAGTTTTTTGACAATGATGGCTTGTTGGGCGTCGCGCTGGCCGACGAATACGTATTGCGGATGAACCAGATTGAAGAGAATGCTCAAGGCCGTGGTTACGCCGCGAAAATGGCCGGGCCGCGAAATGCCTTCGAGTTTGTCGCTCAAGCCGGCGACTTCGACGAAGCTGGCAAAGCCCGTCGGATACATTTCCTGCGCGGCGGGCGCAAAGACGTAATCCACGCCCAGCGGTGTCAGCAAATCGGCGTCGCGCGCCAAATCGCGCGGATAACGGTCGAAGTCCTTGCCCGAATCGAACTGCGTCGGATTGACGAAAATCGAAACGACGACGGCATCGGTCATTCGTCGCGCGTCGCGAACCATGCCCAGATGACCTTCGTGCAGCGCGCCCATCGTCGGCACAAAGCCGATGGACATCTCTTCCGCCCAAAGTTTCCGGCAGATGGCGCGCATCCGCGCGGCCTTCGTGATGATTTCCATAACTGCCTGCAAAAAGCTAAAGCGCCAGTGAATTCACTGGCGCTTCGGTTGGGTGACTCTCATTGATTGTATTGATCGCGCAGCGCGTATTGGTCTCGACACTGAGGCTCACTCTCCGTTTCCGCCTCGGTTTGTTCGTGTTTGAATTTTTGTGTTTGAACCGGACTCATCTGGCGATTGCTTCCTTCGGCTTTCAGGGAAAAGCCTGCGCAATTATATGCCTGCGAATCGGCTTTGCAATCAGCCTGAAACTCCTGTTCAAAGGCATTCCGGCGCAGCGGCGTGACAAATTGCATTGATCCCCGCAATCAAAATTATTCATTGGACTGACCAATCCGATTCAAGTATTTTCTCAGCGGTATTCCTGTCATTCCTGAATACCGAATCCGTACACAATAGAATTTGTCTCTGAATCCGAATCACCAGCGTTGAGGTTTCATCACCAAGCCTGATCTGGGTTTTATTGATCTGGTTTTTATTATGATGACGACTACAAACCACAATCCGGCAC
>CAZRXE010000314.1:0-4034 GCA_964603695.1 uncultured Heliomicrobium sp. | reverse complement strand
ACTGCGCGCAGTGCGTCGCCGAAATTTTGGCGGGCGGCGGCAACGAAGTCGGTCAGGATTTGCGTGACGTTGGCGGGCAGTTCGGATGGAAGTTCGGGTTTCATAAGTTTGGTTATGTGAGCATGTGCTACCAGGTAAGGTTTTACTTCACGGCTGCAAACCGATCTTGCGCAGCAAATCATAGAATCGCGCATCGGTGCGGACACCGTCCAGCAGCGGTTCCAGCTTCAGCCACGGCATCCAGCCGCTGCGTTCCTGATAAGCTTTTTCCAGCCAGCCGAAAGCGGCGTCCTTGTCGCCCAGATTGGCGGTAATCAGCGACAAATAAAACGGCGGCACGTAAGTTTTCGCGGCCTGCGCTTCGATGCCGGCCAGCAATTGGCGCGCGGCCTCCGTTTGGCCGGAGCGTCCGAGCGCGATGGCCAGAATCAGCGTGGCCAGCGCGCGCGCTTCGGGACGGCGTTCGATGATCTGTTTGCTGAACTCAATCGCGGGTTGGAATTTTCCGGCGGCCAGCCAGGCCATCGTGCGCCAGTAAAGCGCTTTGGCGAAAGTCGGATCCATCTCCAAAGCTTTCTCGGCTTGCGCGACGGCTTCTTCGTAACGCCCCGCGCGATAAAGCAATTCGCTGGTGTTGGCCGTAATCGGAATCGAAAGCGGATCGAGCGCCTGCGCGTGACGCAGCTTTTGGAAGGTTTCGTCAAAGCGTTCCTGCGCGGCGTAAAGATAGGCACTCCACTGATGCGTTTCCGGGTAATTCGGATTCAGGTCAATGGCGCGTTTGTATTCGGTTTCGGCGCGGTCGAATTCCCAGTCGTACCAGAACAGCAGCGAGCCTAGCGAAGCGTGGGCTTCGGCCAGTTGATCGTCCAGCGCCAACGCCTTGCTGATGGCCAGCCGCGCCTTGGGCACGAATTCGCGCGGGGGCAGGGAATAAACGCTCAGCATCAGATAGCAATCCGCCATTCCGGCGTAAGCCAGCGCGTAATTGGCGTCGCGCCGAATCGCCTGAATGAAGCATTCCGCGCCTTTTTTCATGCCTTCCAGGCTGCGCTGATTCCAAAAGTAGCGGCCTTTCAAATAGAGGTCGAAAGCTTCCGGGTTTTGCGTGTGACGTTTGGCCAGCTTTTGCGCCAAATCGCCAGTCAGTTTGACGCGCAGGCTTTCTGAAATCTGTTTGGCGATGTCGGCTTCGAGTTCAAACACGTCGCCGGTCTGGCGTTGATATTGTTCGGCCCAAAGCAGCGCGCCGTCTTGTGCGTCCACCAGTTCGGCTTTGATGACGATGGTGTTGCCGCGTTGAACCAATCTGCCGGCGAAAACAGCGCGGACTTTCAATTCGCGCCCGGCCTCCATTGGGTCGGGGTTTTTGCCTTTGTAACGAAAGACCGTGCTGCGCGCCATCACGCGCAAACCCTGCACGCGCGACAGCGTGCGGATGATGCTTTCGGTGATGCCGTCGCCCAGGTATTCGGTTTGCGCATCGCTGCCGGCATTGGCCAGCGGCAGAATCGCCACCGAATCCACCGCCTCGTTGATCGCGCGCGTTGCGCCGGATGAATGAGAAGTGTTGGATGATTTCGATCCGGTGATACGCGCGTTTCCGCCGCCGGTGCGACCGCCGATGACTTCCGTGCCGCGCTGTAATTCGTCGGAATCTCGGCTGCTCATCGGCGCGGTTTCCAGCGAAATCAGTTTGCCGCTGCGGCGTAAGTTGCCGGATGGATTTTGCCGCAAGCTTTCCGCGCCGACTTCCAATCGGTGTTTCAGCCGTTTCAAATCACTGAGCAGTTCGCGCGCCGTCTGGTAACGCTCGTCGGGTTCTTTGGCCAGCAGCTTGTTGACGATCCATTCCAATTCTTCCGGCGCGTCCGGCATAAAGCGGCGAATAGGCGGCGGCGCGGTTTGCAAAATCGAACTCAGTACGCCGGTGGTGGTCTTGGCTTCAAACGGCAAACGCCCGGTACACATTTCGTAACCGACCACGCCCAGACTGAACAAATCGCTGCGTTCGTCCGCCGGTTCGCCGCGAACTTGTTCCGGCGAAAGATAGCCGGTCGTCCCTGGCATCCACCATAAACCGGTGGTCGAATGCGCGGCGGAAGGTTTATGCAGCGCGGCAAGCTGCGCCGGATCGAGCGGCTTTGTTCCGTAAGGATCGGGCGCGGTGCCATCCAACCGTATCTCCGCCGTCCTGGCGTCAATCGGGGTTTCGTTCAACTCCGTTGTTTGCGGCAGCAGTGGTGGCGCGCCCAGTGTCACCAGCATCGTGTCCTGCTCAATCAGCTTGGCCAGACCGAAATCCAGAATTTTCACGTAACCGTCCGGGCGGATCATGACGTTGGCCGGTTTCAAGTCCCGATGCAGCACGCCTGCCGCGTGCGCCGCCGCTAGTCCCGTGACGACTTGCAGCGTAACGTCCAGCACTTCTTCCATTCGCATCCGTGTGCCGACCAGATGTTCGCGCAGTGTCGGCCCTTCGACCCATTCGTTGGCGATGAAGTACCGTTTGTCATCGCCGGCGACATCGGAACTGACTTCATACATCGTGCGAATGTTCGGATGATTGAGCGAAGACAGCGCGCGGGCTTCCTGCGCCAGTCGCTGCATGCGTTCTGTGTCGCGCGTCAAACCTTCCGCTAGCAGCAAAAGCGCCACCTTGCGGCCAAGCTTCAGGTCTTCGGCCTGATAAACCCCGCCGATCAGGCTGTCGCCACAATGTCGCAGGACGCGGTAATGTGAAATCGTCTGTGGAATCACGCGATAAACTGTTTTTACTTTTTGACCTTTCGGTCGGGTGATTTGGTAATGGAGCGGAATCGCTCCGGACGAGATGTTAATGGCAATGACGCGATTAAGCTACCCTCAACCGGATCAGGAACGCTTTCGTTCTCGGCGGCGATCTTCGACCTGCTGAGCAGCGGCTGTGTAAAGGTAAACTACATCGCCGGGCCGGATCGTCTCCAACGTGTTGATTACGGCAGGAATCAATTCGATCAACTCGCCGGCCTTATTTTTGATTCCTCGCAGAACAATCAGGGCAATGGAAAACTGCGGCAAGTTCTGTTGGTACTTGATGTTTTTGTCGGTTGTCAGCAGCACGTCGAATTTTTGTTGTGCCGCTTCGAGCAGCTTGCCGTTCTTGAACTCTTCAAGATGTTCCTCTTTCGCCAACCGAACCTCGTGCCCGCTGATATGCTTTCGCAACCTGCGGTCAACGCAATGGTCAAATAGAATTTTCATGGCAATAGGCGGTAATCGTGTTCTTCTCGCAGTTCAATCCCGGTCAACAATCCGTCAGCTACTGCTTGCCGGATTACCCCCAAAACAGCCAACACGGAATCGCGCTCTGTCCCGTCAAAAGCATCCAGAAATTCATCCAGATTGCTGTTATCCGCCAGATAATCAATCAGCGTTTCCACGGGCAGCCGATAATTGCCGATGGTCGGCGTCCCGCCCAGTTTTTCAAGGTTTTGTTGAATCGGTGCGTCAAGCTTGGGAATTACCTGACTTTGCGCTTTTGCTTTTGTGGACATAACAGCCTCCTTTTTTCAGTCCTTCAACCCCATTCGTTCCAGTAGACTGGCAAATCGCTCTTCGCCGCGCAAGACATCGAAGGCCGGTTCGGATTTGATGTGGACGATCCAGCAGTATCGCTCTTCAAAAGTATCTTCCAGCATTTGCAGCGCGCGTTCGCGTTCGCGCAGGCCGGCGTAAATCAGCGCCAGAAAGAACGGCGAAACGTCCTTGCTGGCCGGAAACGTTCGCAGTTCCTCCAAAATTTTTCGCGCCGATTCGCGGTCACCGGATTCGGCGTAGACGTTGGCCAACCCGGCTTTGACCAGCGCGCCCGCGCCGGAAGCTTCTACGGCTTGTGTCAGTACGGCGATGGCTTCGTCGTATTGCTGCAAACGCGCCAGACTGATGCCCAGATAAAACTGCGCCAGCACGAAATTCGGTTCCAGGTCGAGCGCCTCGCGGCAGTAATTGATGGCTTGTTCGTACTGCCGGGCTTGATAGGAAATCCAGGCCAG
>CAZRXE010000313.1:0-13516 GCA_964603695.1 uncultured Heliomicrobium sp. | reverse complement strand
ATTGTCATCAACAATCAGCAACATCATTGTTTCCAGTGAGTTTTCAGGATTTATCGTCGGAGTTATCCAACAGAGACGACTAGAGGATTATCGGCAGATGGGCCAAGCGCGGCATCGGAGCTAGCCCCTAATTTGGCATAGGTGGTAGCTCCTATTTTGCGCAGGTAGTTGCCCGGAGACGAACCGGCGAGAGGCTGGCTGCGAATTCAATTCATCAGGTCGTGGACGAGCATCTGAAAGGCCGAAATCCTGAGTCTTCCCACTCAAAACTTCGACCTTTCGTATGTGACGGCTGCCCTGCAAGACGCGAAGAAGCTTGGGAAGTCAATTCTGTGAATTGATGGAGAGGGAATACGCCTGGCTTCCCGTGCAGTTGTTCCCGTAGGTGGCAAGAACGGTGAAATTGTATGTGCCATACAAGCTCGGCACGCCACTTAACGTTCCATCGCCGAGTAAACTTAATCCCGGCGGCAGGCTGCCACTGACAATGATAAAGGTATAAGGCACCGTTCCTCCGCTGGCAGTGATTGTTTGCGAGTAGCTCGTCCCCATCGTGCCGCTTGGGAGCGAGGTCGGAGCCAGAGTGACCGTGCTACAGTCGGCTTGCGCTTCATACGCGCCGATGTCGCTGTTGTTGCCGCCCGCGGCTGGCGGGATCGAGGAAATGTCGTAGGGGCGAGGCAGGCCGCGCTGATCCGTTGTCATTCCGGGAACCGCCGCGCCTTGATCCAGTGCCGGGCTGCCGGGCAGTAAGGCGATGGTTTGGGTGTAACCGCCGTAATTTGCCAGCACTCCCAGCAAGGGATTGGCGATGCCGACCTGATTGCCGTTCACGCCATTGGTCAGTCCGCCCGTCGTCCCTCTCCCGATCAAATTGTAGGAACTGGACGGATCCACGTTCCCGAAAAGATTTTCCGGAAGCCTGTGAGGAATGCGGTTGCCGTTGGCGACAGTCTTTTTCGAAGCCGCGGGCGACTTTCCCGCCTTGGCCTTCGCAAGTTTTAGGTGGTTGCTGGCGATGATTGTGTTTTGCAAAACGACAGGATCGGTTCCAACCGTCATCAGCCCGCCTCCGGCGAAAGCCTGATTATTGGCGATAGTGCAGTTGGTCAGGTTCAAGCTTCCGCGAAGCTTGAAAATCCCGCCGCCGTTCTCCTTGGCTGAATTGTCACTGATCGTGCAGTTGGTCAGTGTTGCCGACCTGCTCATATTAAATAGCGCTCCGCCACTGCCTTTAGGAGCGGAATTGTTGCTGAGAGTGCAGTTCGTGAGGGTAAGCACGAACCGATTTTGTATCCCGCCCCCTTGCGACGCGGTGTTTCCGCTGACCGTGCAATTGTTCATGGTCAACGTGCCATTATTCAATATCCCGCCTCCCAAAAGCGGCGCGTTGCCTTTGGTAATTGCGAGGTTGTTGAGCGCAACTGTAACGCCTGCGGTAATGTTGAAAATGCGTCCGTGAGTTCCACTTTGACGGGTAATGGTGACGCCCGAATTACCGCCGTCAATGGTCAGGTCTTTGTTGACGGTCAGCTCCTGTTTGGTCAACGTCACAGTCGTAACCCCTGAAAAAACGATGGTGTTGCCTGAGAATGCCGCCGAAATCGCGTCGCGCAAAGAACCCGCGCCGGAATCATTCCCATTGGTCACGGTGAGTGTGGAAGGCGGATCAGTTTCCGTGATGGAATATGCTTGGCTCCCACGGCATTCCGTCAGACTATTGGCATTCACGGTGAAATTGTAAGTGCCGGCGGTAGTTGCCACGCCACTTAACGTCCCATTAGCTTGCAAGCTCAGTCCTGGCGGAAGGCTGCCGCTGGCAATGACAAAGGTATAAGGGGCCATTCCTCCACTGGCGGTGATTGTTTGCGAATAGCTCGCGCCCACCGTGCCGCCCGGCAACGAGGCTGGGGACAACGTAATTAGGTTGCAACCCGCTTGCGCTTCATACGCGCCGATATCGCTGTTGTTGCCACCCTGAGCTGGCGGGATCGAGGGAATGTCATAGGGGCGAGATTTGCCGCGTTGATCCGTCGTCATTCCGGAAACAGCCGCGCCTTGATCCAGCGCCGGGCTGCCGGGCAGTAAGGCGATGGTTTGGGTGGGACCGCCGTTATTTACCAACATACCCAACAAGGGATTGGCCACACCAACTTGATTGCCGTTCACGCCGTTAGTCAAGCCTCCCGTTGCGCCTGTTCCGATCAGGTTGTATGAACTGGTTGGAGATAATGTCCCTAGAATATTTTCAACAGAGTTGTCGGCAACGATCGTATTTTTTAGGAGCGCCGAAACGCTGTTATTCGCCACAGCAAGTCCGCTGCCGTAAGAGGCCTGATTATTGGCGATGGTGCAATTGTTCAGGTTCAGGCTTCCGGATGTAATGTAAATCCCACCACCAGACGCTGCGGAATTGTTGCTGATTGTGCAGTTGGTCAGCGTCGTGGATGTGCCGAAAACGATCAGCCCCCCGCCATTTCGCCCATAAGCGGAATTATTGCTGAGGGTGCAGTTCGTGAGTGTCATCACGCCATCGTTTTGCACGCCACCTCCTTGCGGTGAGTTATTTCCATTGACCGTGCAATCGGTCATGGTCAGCGTGCCGTAATTCTGCACGCCTCCTGCTTGCGTCGGATTGTTGCCGTTGGTGATGGTGAGATTGTTGAACGCAACCGTGCCGCTGTTGATAGTAAAGATGCGGAATTGCGTCGTCCCTGAACGTGTGACGGTGACTCCGCTGCCGCCGTTGATGGTTAAATTCTTGTTGATTGCCAGCTCTCCGCTGGTCAGCCTGACGGTCGCTACGCCCCCAAAAACGATGGTGTCGCCCGACGCCGCAACAGCAATCGCATCACGCAGCGACCCCGAACCGGAATCGTTGCCGTTACTCACAATGAGTTGGGCAGACTGTGCCGAGATCGCAGCCTTTTCATCAACCATCAAGCTAGCCCGCAGCGACTCTTGTTTGGTCAGTTGGCCAATGTCTGGGGAGGCGATGAACCCAAATTTGCCCGAGGCAGCGGCCTTCGCCGGACGTAGCGCATTGTTGACGCTGCCGGTCAGCATCAAGCCGGCCAAAAGGACAATTGTTAGGCGTGCCACTCGGGTGCCTGTGATGTAATGCAAATGGCTCAATGGAAATTTCATGGTGGATATCCTTGCCTCCTTGCCTCCGTCGTCTTGGGGGACACGGCGGCGCGTGCTGCTTGTTTTGAGATTGGTCGTCGAGATTTTTAGAAATAACAACAGATTGGATTATCGGCCGGCAGGCACGGTGCCGCATCGGTGCTACCGCCTAATTTGGCATAGGTGGTAACACTTATTTTGGAGTAGGAGGTGGCACGGATATGAAATTGAATTGAAGTCAGATTTCCGCTTTGTGCGTCAGGGCGAATGTCAGCAAGGCATGTTTGCCGTTGAGGCCGAGTTTGGAACAGATGTTCGAGCGGTGATGTTCGATGGTGCGGACGCTGACGAAAAGCTCTGTGGCAATTTCGTTGTTGAGTTTGCCAGCCGCAATCAGTCGCAGCACGCGACGTTCGGCGGCGGTCAGCAAATCAAGACCGGATTTTTGATGTTGTTGCGCGGCGTTGTCTGAGTGGCGGTTGAGCAGGTGGCCGGAAAGCACAGGGCTGATGAAGCTCTGACCGGCGGCAATGGCTTTGATGCAGCCGATGATTTCGCTGGCGGCGCTATCCTTGACGACATAACCTTTGACGCCCAGATCAAGCGCCGCGTTGAAGGTCGCTTCGTCCTTGTGCATGGTCAGAAAAGTGATGGCCACGGGCAATCGCTGAGCCTGAATTTCGCGGGCGACCGCCTTGCCGTCAAGCTGTGGCATGTCCATATCGAGCACGACGACTTGCGGCTGAAGTCTTTTTACTTCGGCCAGTGCCATTGCGCCGTCTTCTGCTTCGGCCACGACTTTCAATTGCGGATCGGCTTCGATGACCGTCCGCAACCCGCGCCGAAAGATCGGATGATCGTCGGCAATAATGATCGTCAGTTCATTGTTTGTGTGCATGTTGGTTTGTCGGAATGGTGATGTGAATTGTCGTTCCTTGTCCGGGCGCGGAGTCAATCGTTTGTTTGCCGCCTAGCATGCGCACTCGCTCGGCGCTGCCCGTCAGCCCGAAACCGCGTTTTTGTAATTCAGCCTGCCCAGTTGCTTCAATCGTAAATCCGCGTCCGTTATCGGCGATTGTCGCCAGGATTTCAGTGCCCACACGCCGGATGTAAATGCGGGCTTCGCTGGCGCGCGAATGTTTCAGGATGTTGTTCAGTGCTTCCTGCACGATGCGATAAAAACTGATTTCCTCATCTTTCGACAGCAATCCATCAACCTGATCCATCTCGACACTGAAACCGATGTCGGAAGCGTTGGCAATTTGGCGCAGCATAAATTGCAGCGTTTGGGTCAGCCCCAGGCGTTCCAGTTGGTAAGGGCGCAGGTTGTGCGCGATCTGGCGGACTTCTTCAATGGACAGCGCGGCGGCGTCCGAGATTTCATTCAGATGCTCGCGCATCGGATTTTCAGCCTCTGCCGTGCTCAACCCCATCAGTGCGTAGTTTTTGATGACCAGCAAATTTTGTCCCAGGCTGTCGTGCAATTCGGCGGCGATGCGTTTGCGTTCGGCTTCCTGCGAATCAATCAGGCGGCGCGAAAACTCTTCCTGCACGCGGCGGGCGCGATTGGCTTGATTGAGCCGCCGTTTGAAAATCAGCCCGATGCTGCCAAACAAAGCGACCGCCACCAGGACGCGAAACCACCAGATTTGATAAAACGCGGGCAGCACGGTCACGCGCAACTGCGCGCCTTCGGTATTCCAAACCCCGTCGCTGTTGGCGGCGATGACTTTGAAGGTGTAAATGCCCGGTCGCAGGTAAGAGTAGTTGGCCGTCCGCCGCGTGCCGGCTTCAATCCAATCCGGGTCTTGTCCGAGCAGGCGGTACTTGAAGCGGATTTGATCGGCTTTGATGAAGCTCAGCGCGGTATAGGCTATCTCCAGATTGGCCTGTCCCGGCGCAACACGCACGCCGTCGCGCCAATCAGCGGCGGCGCGGTCAAGCGTGGCACTTTCAATCAAGACCGGCGGAGGCGTGGCGTTCATAGGCAAGGCGGCGGGGTCTAGTACGGCGACGCCTTTCAGCGTGGCAAACCACAACCGTCCGTTGCGGGTTTTCGTCCCGGAGGGTTGTCGTCCGCCGTTGCAATCGGAACTGAGCATGCCGTCGGCTTTGCCGAAAGCCGTGCTGATGATGTTGGCGATTTTTCCATCGGCGTAATCGTTGAGTTGTCGTTTGCCGACGCGGTACAGTCCGCGAAAACAACTCATCCACAAATTGCCGCCGTCGTCTTCCAGAATTTGAAAGACGCCGTTGTTGTATAGCCCCTGCGCCATCGTGTAGTTCGTGAAGCGTCCGTCCTTGAAGCGGCTCAGTCCACCGTCGAACGTGCCCAGCCAGAGTACTCTGTCAGCGTCTTCGTGAATGGCCCAGACGCGTTGGTTGGCCAGCCCGTCTTTGGTCGTGAAGACCTTGAAACCGCCGCCCTCCAACTTGACTAGGCCGCCTTCGGTTCCCAGCCAGAGCGTGCCTTGCCGATCTTCGTGAACCACTCGAATGATGTCGTCGGGCAAACCGTCTTTGGTGCGATAAATCGTTTGTGCGCCATCCTTAAACTTAATCAGGCCGTAATGCGAACCGATCCAGAGATTGCCTTGACGGTCTTCGCACATGGCGTGGATGTTGAGATTGGGGATGATCTGTGTGAGGACACCGTCCTTGAAAGTGTACAAGCCCGTCCAACCACCAACCCACAGGCGTCCGGCGCGATCTTCATAAAGCGTTTGCACGGAAATGGGTGCCCCGGTGGCGGTCAGTCTGGGTACGTAATTGGTCACTGCGCCCTGCGTGATTTTGCCCAAGCCGGCTTGTGTGACGACCCAGACATTGTCGGCGCGGTCTGCAAGGACGGCATTGGTCACATTGCCGTGTAAGCCCTGCGCCTCCGTGTAGCCTGAGACGAGTTGCCGCGTCATGCGGTTGAGGCCGCCGCTGTCCGTACCGACCCACAGGCTGCCTTCGCGATCCTGCCATAGGCTCCGAATGCCATTGCCGCTCAGGCCGGTTGCCGTGGTGTAAACCGTTATGGTGTCAGGTGTGCCTTCCTTGAAATGAATCAGGCCGGATTTAGGAGTGCCGAACCAGAAAGACCCATCCGCGTCCTCCAGAATTGCCGAGACCGAAGTTGAGTCGGGCAGTTTGAGGCGTGGTGCGTAATCCGTCACCACGCCCTGCTTGAGGCGGAACAGGGCGCGCGGCGGCTGGGAAAACCACAGTGTGCCGCAGCGATCTTCATAAGCTCGCGTGTCGAGCAGGTTATTCGCTTCCACAGGCACTGTGTAATGCGTCGTCTGACCGTCCTTACGTGCGCGAATGCCGGTCTTGTCAATCAGCCACTCCGTGCCGGAGCGTCCCAGCAAAATAGACAAGTCGTTCGCCGAACGGCTTTCTTCATAAATACTGAAAAGTCCATCGCGCCACCGAACTGCGCCGGCTTCGGTCATGATGAAAATGCTTCCGTCAACGCCGGTCTGAACTCCCATGAGCATGACGTTGTTGTGCGGTAGCCCGTGGTCGCGCGTAAAAGCCGTAAAGACGCCATTTTGGTAACGCAACACACCGCCTTCAGTGGTGCCAATCCATAGCGCGCCGGCCGCATCTTCGCTGAACGCGGAAATGCGGCTGGTGCGCAGGGCGCTGGTATTGCTTTTATCGAAGATCGTGAAGCGCACTCCATCAAAGCGCACCAGACCGTTGTGAGTCGCCAGCCATAGATAACCGTCGCGCGTTTGCGTGATGGCGGTGACGGAGTTTTGTGGCAATCCCTGTTCGGTCGTCCAATGGTCAAAACGGTATTGTCCCCAGGCCACGCCCGCCAACAGCACTCCGGTTAATAGCACTGCCGCGCATCGCGAAATCAGCCGTCGCGGTAATCCCGGATTGAGAAGACAACTCGCGCCGTCTCGCATTGCTCTTTTGCTGCTCCTATCTGTTTTGTTTGAGTTCGAGCCGGATGAAGGTCTTCGTCCGTAAGAAGGGCGACATAATAAAGTGGGCATCCAATGCAAGCAATCATGGGAACGTGTTTCCGGCGGCTTGTGCTTAGCCGTTTTTTCCGTGCCTGTTTTCGTGCCTGATTGCCGGAATCGGAGGCGGAGTGCTAGATTGCCTGCCTTCACACATCCAACCGGCAACTACATCGCAATCAATTATTTTTCGCGAGCACGCAGCTTATTTTGCCCCTCTGCGAGAAGTGGTTTAGGTTCGGTAAAGAAAAGGTTGAGTTTGGGTAAAGAAAGTTATGAACAATCAAATCAGTAGTTTGTATGAGTTTGGCGAATTCCGCGTGAATGTCGCCGAGCGGCTTTTGCAACGTTCCGGCAAGGACGTATCTTTGCCGCCGAAAGCCTTTGATCTGTTGTTGGCCTTGTTAGTTAGGCACGGACAGGTGGTCACCAAAGACCAGTTGATGAACGATGTCTGGCCGGACACCATTGTCGAAGAAACCAATCTTAAGGTCTACGTTTCTACGCTTCGCAAAGCACTTGGCGAAGATGGCGAAGGGGCTAAATTCATTGAGACCCTGCCACGTCGAGGCTACCGGTTCGCAGGTTCCGTGACGGAAATTTTTCCCGAACGCCCCGCCCTGCCGGAATTGATTACGAAATTGACACCTGAATTGACGCCGGAACTGGTAATTGAAAAACAAACCGTTTCGCGAATCGTCATTGAAGAAAAAATCGAACCGCCGCTTTCTTCGGAACCGCAGTCCACGCTTTCGCCCAATTCCACAGCTTTGCTTCCGGCTCCGCGCATTTGGTCTCGTATTCCGCATTCGCGCTTGTGGGTGGCGGGAGGCGGATTATTGCTGTTGTTTCTGTTCGGCTGGATTGCGCGGGATCATTGGACGGCGCGCGCCGGACAGGTACATTCGCTGGCCGTGTTGCCGTTTGCCTCGCTGACCCCGTCACCTGAGAGCGAACAACTCGGCATCGGATTGGCGGATGCGCTGATTACGCGATTGGGCAACGCCGGGGGATTTGTCGTCCGACCGACCGGCACGGTTTTGAAATTCACGGCTGCGGATCGCGATTCCATTGAGCTGGGCCGCAAATTGGAAGTGGACGCGGTTCTGGACGGACATCTGCAACACGATGGCGGACAAGTGCGACTGACGGTGCAATTGGTGCGCATCCGCGACGGAAAACCTTTATGGGCGGAAAGTTTTGAAGCGCCCGCCGGCAATTCATTCGCATTGCAGCGGGCGGTTTCGGAACTGCTGGCGCATTCGTTGACGCTGCAACTGGATGACGAACAAAAGCGCAAACTCAAAAAGGATTACACCGCCAATCCTGCCGCGTTCGAGGCTTATTCGCGAGGCAGGTATTTTTACGGCAGGCAAAACAAGGACTCCTACCAAAAGGCAATTGGCTACTTTAAGCAGGCGATTGACCTGGATCCGAATTACGCGCTGGCCTGGGCCGGGCTGGCCGATTGTTACAATGCGCAAAGCACCACGACCCTGTCTATGGGCGCAACGGCTTTTCAAAGTTTTACCGCCGAAGCGCGCGCCGCTGCCGAACGGGCCATCGCACTGGATGAAAATCTGCCCGAAGCGCATCTCTCGTTGGTGGCGGCGGTGGTGGACGAAGACCACGAATTAACGCATCGCTCGCTCGATCGCGCGTTAGCACTGAATCCCAATCTGGCGCAAGCATACAATGTTTACACAATGGAATTGATCGGCGATGCGCGGCTCGAAGAAGCGTTAATCAAGGCCGATCGCGCGCGCGAACTCGATCCGCTTTCGCTATCCGCCAACACCAATCGAGGCCTGGTGCTTTATCGCCTGCACCGTTACCCGGAAGCCATCGCTCAATTCCAAAAGACATTGGAACTGGAGCCGAATTTCGCCCGCGCGTATTTCGGTTACGGCATGACGTTGGAAATGCTTGGCCGCTACGACGAAGCCGTCGCCGCCTTTCAAAAGTGCCTGCAATTGTCCGGCGGCGGATCGGTTCCGTTGAGCGCGTTGGGGCACGTTTACGCCGTCAGCGGTCGCCGCGCCGAAGCCGAACAAGTGCTTGCTCGGCTGCTGGAACTCCACGAACAAAAACTCACCGTGCCGTTCTACGTCTCGTTGGTCTATGCAGGGCTGGGCGATACGGAACAGGCCATCGCCTGGCTGGAAAAGCAAAAATCGCACATGCGTTTTATGGCAATGGCCAAAACCGACGCGCGGTTCGATTCGCTACGCGGCGATTCGCGCTACCTCGCGTTGATCTCGAATTGAACAGCACCGCAAAATGAAAAATCTTCGTGTCGCGTCCGTCCAATTTCATCACCTGCCGGGTGACAAAACCGCCAACCTGGAAAAGATTCGAGTCTTCACGGCGCAAGCCGCCGCGCAACAGGTCGAACTGATTGCCTTTCCCGAAATGTGCATCACCGGCTATTGGCACGTTCGCAAACTGCCTGTGGCGGAAGTGCGGGCGCTGGCCGAACCGGTTCCGGCGGGCGCTTCGACCCAGGCGCTGTTGGCGCTGGCCGCCGAACATCGAATGACCATTGGCGCGGGATTGATCGAACTTGGCGAAGACGGCGCGATGTACAACAGTTATGTCGTCGCCATGCCGGACGGGCAAACGGCCTGCCATCGCAAATTGCAGGCGTTCGAGCACGAAGCCATTCAGCCGGGAAATCGCTTCACGGTGTTTGACCTGCCGCAAGGCGCGCGCGTCGGCGTGCTGATCTGTTACGACAACAACATCATTGAAAACGCCCGCATCACGGCCTTGATGGGCGCGGAGATTTTGATTGCGCCACATCAAACCGGCGGTTGCCGTTCGCGGAGTCCGCGCGCGATGGGCGCGATTGACCCGGAGTTGTGGCATCGCCGCCGTGAAGACCCCGCCGCCATCGAAGCCGAATTTCGCGGGCCGAAAGGGCGCGGCTGGCTGATGCGCTGGCTGCCGGCGCGCGCGCACGACAACGGCATGTTTTTGATCTTCAGCAACGGCGTCGGCGTTGACGACGACGAAGTGCGCACCGGCAACGCCATGATTCTTGATCCTTACGGCGAAATCCTGGCCGAATCCGGCAAAGCCGATGACGACATGGTGATTGCCGATCTGGACGCCGACGTGCTGCCGACCTCTTCCGGGCAACGCTGGTTGCAAGCGCGCAGGCCGGAGCTTTACGAGCCGCTGACCATTCCCACGGGCAAGGAGCGAAACACTCGCTCCGTCAGGTTTGACGGCTGACGGTGCGATTCGTGTGATTGTTGGCCGCGCCGCTGGTAGAATTGGCGAACTTTCAAATCACGAAACTTGCTTGAGTCGGGAGAAGAACACCTATGGAAATTACTTTCAATGCAAGAATCCCTGACGATGTGGCGGCGGACATTCGCAGCGGCAGCGATGCGCCATTGGCACGTCGGCTATTGGAACTGGCCGCGATCAAGGCATACGAAGTCGGACTCATCAGTTCCCGTCAAGTCAGGGAGATGCTGGGCTTTGCCACGCGCGAAGAGTTGTTCGCCTTCTTTAAGGCCAATGATGTGCGCGATCTCAGTTTCACCATCGAAGACCTGGAACAAGGTCGGGCGACACTGGACGCGCTGTTGGACAAACGATGATTATTGTTTCCGACACAACGCCGCTGCGCTATCTGATTGAACTCGAAGCGGCGGACATTCTTCTCACCCTTTTCGGCCAGGTCATTATTCCGCAACGAGTCTTTTCCGAGTTGCAAGACTTCGGCACGCCGCAAATAGTGCGCGACTGGATGCAGGCGTCGCCCGATTGGCTGATTGTGCGGCAAGCCGACCTTTCGCTGTTCACGCCCCAAGTCAAAATCGAAGACGGTGAACGCGAAGCCATTGCTCTCGCTCTGGCGCTGGGAGCCGATGCGCTGTTGTGCGACGACGGCAAAGCAATCAAAGAAGCAGCCCGCCTGCGGCTGCCCGTCATTCGACTTTTCAGTGTGCTGGACAAAGCCGCCGCCGCCGGCTTGCTTGATCTGGCGGAGGCCGTCGTCAGGCTTCGACGCACAACGTTTCATCTGCCGCCGGATGAACTTGTTGACACCTTGCTTGAACGTGACCGGCAACGGCGAGGAACCCAAGCCGATTGACGTTCTTCCTCAACACGCTGCCTTCAAATCAGCCTGTGATTGTTGGCTGCGCGGCGCGGCTGTTACAATCGGCCTTGCTTTCAATCCAATGACGAATCGCAAAGATGGAAGGTCTCACGTGAAGAGAAAAATACTCGCCCTGTTATTCACTGTCGCTCTCATTTTCACCTCTGCCGCCGCGACGCAAAACAACTCTTATCAACCTTTCGACCGCAAACTTAGCAAGCAGGATGAAGCTTGGGTGCGCAAGACACTGAAGTCGCTGACGCTGGACGAAAAGATCGGGCAGATGTTTCTGGCCGATGCCAACGTCGTGTTCTGGAACCGCGAAAGCGAGGAGTTCAAAAAGTTCCGCCATCACATCGTGGACAACAAAGTCGGCGGCGTGCTGGTGTTTCGCAGCGAAGTTCTGCCGACGGCGCTGGCCGCCAATCGCTGGCAGGAGCTGGCGAAAGTTCCGTTGTTGATTTCCTCCGATCTGGAAATGGGCTTAGGGATGCGCTTTGACGATACGCCGTGGTGGACGCCGAACATGGCCGTAGCGGCGACGGGCGATGTTAAATGGGCGCGGTTGCAAGGCGAAGCCACCGCGCTGCAAGCCCGCGCGATGGGAGTCAATTGGCTGTTCGCGCCGGCGGCTGATGTCAACAACAACCCCAACAACCCGGTTATCAACACGCGCTCGTTCGGCGAAGACCCGGCTACGGTCGCTGCGTTCACTGCGGCATTCATCGAAGGCGCACAAGGCGCGGGGGCGATGGCTTGTGCCAAACACTTTCCCGGCCACGGCGACACGGCCACTGATTCGCACATAGGCTTGCCGGTGGTGGATGTCAGCCGCGAGCGGTTGATGAATTTGGAATTGATCCCGTTTCGCGCGGCGATTGCGGCGCGCGTGGGCGGCGTGATGTCCGCGCATATCGCCTTGCCGCAAATCGAACCGGAACTCGCCGCCGCCGTCCGCCCCTTGAGCGAAAGCGAAGCCGCCACCGCCGAATTCACGTCCAAAACCGAATCGAGCGCCGCGCGCGTGACTCTGCCGGGAACGCTTTCGCCGAAGATTATGACCGGCCTGCTGCGCGAAGAGTTGAAATTCAACGGCGTCATCGTCACCGACGCGATGAACATGGCCGGCGTCGCCGCGCGCTACACGCCCGCCGAAGCCGCCGTCAAAGCCATTCAAGCCGGCGCGGACTTGATCGAAAAATCGCCCGACATTGACGCCGCCATTGCCGGCGTCAAAGAAGCTGTTCAAAAAGGCGAAATTAGTGAAGCGCGCATCACGGCTTCGGTCGAACGTTTGTTGCGCGCCAAAGCCGCCCTGGATTTGCATCGCAAAAAACTGATTGATCTGAACGAAGTGGATCGCGTGGTCAACAATCCGCGCTTCAATGAGCTGGCGCAACAGATTGCCGACCGTTCGATCACGCTGGTTCGCGACGAACAAAAACTGCTGCCGCTGGCTTCGGCCAAAAGCAAACTTTTCAACCTGACTTTCACCGACGAAGACGACCGCAGCGTTACACGAAGCTTTGTCGAGGAATTGCGCGCACGCGGCAGCCAATTGGAAAGTATCACGCTAGACCATCGCGCCACCGAAGCCGAGATCAATCGCGCGCTGGCCAAACTGGATTCGCTGAAGCCGGAAGCCGTCATTTACTCGGTCGCCGTCCGCGCCCGCAGCGGGAAGGGAAGTGTTGCATTGCCCGCCGTCGGCAAACGTTTGGCCGAAGAGTTATTCAAACGCCGCTTGCCGCTGATGGTCATTTCGTTCGGCAATCCGTATTTGCTCGGCGCGATGTCGGATTCGCCGTCTTACCTGTTGGCTTACAGCTTGTTTCCGGTGAGCCAGCGCGCGGCGGCCAAAGCCTTGCTCGGCGAAATCGAAGTTGGCGGGAAGTTGCCGGTCAGCTTGCCGGCGCTGTATCCGCGCGGACACGGAATCAAGCTTGAAAAACGTCGCTGAGCTGAATCTCGCACTTTATCCGAACGGCTACCTAACTCGCGGATGCACTTTCAACTGGTACTCGCGTCAACCGCAACACGCGCACGGCATTCACCACGCCAAGCGCCACCAGCAGCGATGCCGCCAAAAACGCCGCGCCCGGCAATTTCACCGGTGCAGCCGCCGACGTGAAATAGCCAAACAGACTCGTTGCCATCAGCGGCCCGAAGATCGCCGCCAAGCCTTGTACGCTGCCCAGCGCACCTTGCACCGCGCCTTGTTCCGTGGAGGGGACGTTTGGTGTGATGAGCGATTGCAGGAACAGGCATGCAAGAGCGTGGAGAAGGTTGTACCTATTCATGGAGTTTTCCC
>CAZRXE010000312.1:0-2166 GCA_964603695.1 uncultured Heliomicrobium sp. | reverse complement strand
TACGGCGACCTTACGGGTCAGGTCTTTTCGGATTTCCTGCTTGACCAGTTGAGCGGCAAAGGAAAGGGCGGTAACCCGACCGACCAGAACCGCGGCGTGTGGGGACACAGACAAAATCGCCTGGGCTTTTTCTTCCAGGACGATTACAAGGTGCGGAACAACCTGACCTTCAACCTGGGCATGCGTTGGGAATACACTTCGCCGGTTGTTGAAGTGAAAGACCGCCAGTCGAATTTCGACATCGCCACCGGCAAGATTCTCGTGGCTGGACAGAACGGCAACAGCCGCGCACTTTATAACGCCTATCACAAAGGTTTTGAACCGCGCATTGGTTTTGCCTGGACGCCGAACATGTTCGACGGCAAGTTCGTCGTGCGCGCCGGTTACGGCATCACGCAATACATGGAAGGAACCGGCTCCAACCTGCGCCTGCCGCTTAATCCGCCGTTCTTCACCGAAACGGACGTGCCTTACGATCTGAGTTCCGGCGCGGGAACCATCACCCGTGGCTTCACGGATCTGGTGGGCGTCGGCATCACCGGCCAATTGCGCATCTGGAATCCGGATCTTCGTCCGCAATTCACGCAACAGTGGAACCTGACGCTGGAATACCAGTTGTTCAAGAACACGTCGGTTTCGGCGGGTTATGTCGGCCATTGGGCGACGCATCTGGTTGCGCCGACCGATGTCAACCAACCGCTGCCGGGAACCGGTGCCGCGTCCACCTGGATTCCGGCACAACAACGCCGTCCGCTCTTCAGCATTTACCCCAACGTGACGCAAACCAGCGTCACCGATTCGTGGGCCATTAGCAAATACCACTCGCTGCAAATGAGTGCGCGCCAGCGCCTGACGAAAGGCCTGGAATTTATGGCGTCCTACACGTTCAGCAAGTCCATGACCGACAACCTCGGTTATTACGGCAGCGGCGGCGTGGCGACGCAAAGCGCATATTCGGGCAATGCTTACAACCGGCACGGGTTCAATTACGGCCCGGCGTTTTTCGATGTGCGCCACAATCTAGTCTTCTCGAACACCTATGACCTGCCTTTCGGCAAAGGTCGTTCGTTCGGCAAAGATTGGCATCCGGTCGTCAATGCGCTGCTGGGCGGCTGGAACATGGGCAACATCGTTCAGGTGCGTGGCGGTTTCCCGATCACGATCAACCTGGGCACGGCACGTTCGCTGCAAGCGCCGCGCGGTTCGGAACGTCCGAACACCATCGCGCCGGTGACGACCAGTTCAAGCACTCCGGATTGCTACATTCCGAACCCGAACAACCGTTTCTGTCCGTCGGGCAGCACGTCGTCGTTCTCGTTGCCTGATCTGGGTACGTTCGGCAGCACGGGAGTCGGCACGGTTTATGCGCCGGGCTTCTTCAACTGGGATACAACGATTGGCAAGAAGTTCTATATCTCGGAAAGCAAGTACTTCGATTTCCGCGCGGAGTTCTTCAATTTCACCAATCACCCCAGCTTCGCGGCCCCGGATCGTAGCTGGACGGCGGTTTCAACGACCTTCGGTCAAATCACCGGCGTGGTTAGTCCGCCGCGCAATCTGGAATTCGCCTTGAAGTTCCACTTCTAACGCGAACGCCAATTCAAATCGGAAAGGGGACTCTCGCAAGGAGTCCCTTTTTCGTGCCATCAGCGTTCCGCGCTTAAAGTGAGGTGCAAATGACAACAACGGCTTTAGTAGAAGAAATTGCGGTAAAAGCATCAGTCTTGCCGATTGAATTGCAGCGCGAGGCATTGGATTTTATTGAGTTCATCGCGCGAAGAGTCACTAATGGCCAACCTGTTGGCAACAGGGAAATAACTGAGCCGGTTGATTCAGTCGGAGTGAAGCAACCGGTAAAGACTATGATCGGTTGTCTTGAACATTTGGGGGGCAACATTACTGACGAAGACATTGCCGAAGTTCGGCGCGAAATGTGGGCCAATTTCCCAAGAGAGTTTCCGCAATGACAATTCCTCAACATCTACCATCTTGCGTACTCGATACTCACATTCTGATTTGGTTGCTGTTAAGTAGTCGGGCAAATGTTTTGAGGTAGAATGAGCAGCATGAGAACCCCGACCAAATTCGTCAAACCGCTCACCGAGGTGCAACAACTCCGCCTCAGGGAGAGTCACAAAAATGATTCCTCCGCTCGGACTCGGATGC
>CAZRXE010000311.1:0-7756 GCA_964603695.1 uncultured Heliomicrobium sp. | reverse complement strand
GCTTATGCACTCGCCACCACTGTTGTCGCTTGGCCGCTGTGTCTCATTGTTTTTATTTTCATATACTTTTCCTCTCAACTCCCTCAACCGCGTTTTTTCAAGCGTTCGGCTGTCCAATTGGCCTTGCCGCGCGACCCCTCGAACTCGCCCGCGAGCGTGCCGTCGGCTTGCAGCTTGCCGGTAAGTTTCATCTGCATTGCGCCGGAATCGCCTGCGGGCGTGGCGAGCGTGAGCGCACCATCGGCATATTCGCCTTCAAGCGGCACGTCTTTGCCGGGCATCATCAATGTGGCACTGACTTTCTTGCCCTCCTGTTTCAGCACAAGGGCAAGCTGGTGGCTTTGCAAGGTCATATCCCACGTGCCCGCTATACCCTGGGCCGAGTGTTCCTGGTGATGCTGCGCGCGCAGCGGGACGGCGGTCAATGCGGACAGCGCCGCCAAAAATACAACAACGACAACTCGTGCCAGAAGCTTTTTCATAATTGTTTCTCCTTGGTTGGTGACCAATGTCTATTCATTCTCCGGATTTAGTCACAGAGGACACCGCAGGACACGGTGAAAATCCAATATCTCGGTAATCTCCATGGTCTCTGCGGCCGAAAATGAATAGGCCCTGGGTCGGTGACGATGAAATGCCGCAACGGCGGCGAGTCGGGTTATAACAAGCGGATGTGAAGAACTGATGAAGGCTGCCGAAAATTATCGCCCCGCGTCGCACAAATCGAAAAATTTCAGAAACTCCCGCGAAGTCTTGATCGTTATCCCAGGCACTATGTAGAATTCTAAGTAACTAGGATTCTTACTACAAAGAATCCTATCCAAGAGACTTTGGAGGAATCCGGTTATGGGCAAAGGTTTTCTGACATATTCGTCGGCGGTGATTTTGCAGGCGGTGGCCAACGGGTACTTGTACGGCTTCGACATCATAGACGTGACGGGCTTGCCCGGCGGGACGGTCTACCCTGCGCTGCGGCGGCTGGAAGAACTGGGCTATCTGATTTCCAAATGGGAAAAGCATCGGATTGCGCAGGAAGAATCGCGTCCGCCACGCAAATACTACGAACTGACGCGCCCCGGACAGGACATCCTGGCCGAAGCCGTCAAGCGTTACCGGCTGCTGGAACAAAGCGATCTCAATCAGGAACGCGCTCCCAAACCTACGAAAGCTTGAAGGAGAGACCGACGCGATGCGCTCGTTTTTCACACGATCGCGGCTCAAACCGCATTTGTGGCTGATTCGTTTTGTCGGCCTGATCGTGCCGCGCCGTTTGCGCGCCGATTGGCGACAGGAATGGGAAGCCGAGTTGCACTGCCGCGAAGCCTTGCTGGCCGAATGGGACAGGCTGGATTGGCGAAACAAACTCAACCTGCTCTGGCGCAGCACCAGTGCCTTTTGGGATGCGTTGTGGCTGCAACCGAAACGATGGGAGGACGATTTGATTCAAGACTTTCGTTTCGCCGTGCGCATGCTGCACAAGTCGCCAGGTTATACGGCAATAGCCGTGCTGGCGCTGGCTTTGGGCATTGGCGTGAACACCGCCATTTTGAGCGCCGTGAACGGTTTTGTATTGCGCCCGTTGCCGGTGGAAAAGCCCGATGAACTGATGGCTCCGCATTGGGGCAGAAAAGTGGACGGCGAGGTCTGGGGCAAATTTTCGTATCCGAACTACGAAGACGTGCGCGATCAAAACAAAAGTTTTGCGGGCCTCTGCGCGTGGATGGGAGCTTCGGCGGGCATCAGCGTCAGCGAAAGCCGTGCCGCCGGTGACGACGAACGCGCGGAAATCGTTTGGGGCGAATTGGTCACCAGCAATTACTTCGAGGTGATGGGCGTCAAGCCTCTGCTGGGCCGCGGCTTTTTGCCGGAAGAAAATCGTACGCTCAATTCGCATCCGGTGACGGTTATCAGTCATTCGCTGTGGCAGGTGCGATTCCGCGCGGATGCGAACATCATCGGCCAAACCGTTTACCTGAACGGTCAGGCGTTCACAGTCGTCGGCGTGATGCCGGAATCCTTTCTCGGCGCGGAGTTTTATCTGCGCAAAGCCTTCTGGGCACCGTTGATAATGGCTCAGGCGTTTGGTCGCGGCGTGGACTGGAAAACGAACCGCGACACGGGGATGGTGCTGTTGTTCGGACGGTTGAAACCGGGCGTGACGCCGGCGCAGGCAGAAACGGATTTGAATCTGGTGGCCGATGGTCTGGCGAAACTGCATCCGCGCGAAAACACCGACACCAAAATTCAGATCGTCAGGGAATTGGATGCGCGCTATCTGGATTCCACGCGCGCGCTCAAGTATGGCGGGGTGCTGGCGCTGTTTGGCGCGGGACTCGTGTTGTTGCTGGCGTGCGCCAACGTGGCGAATCTGATGCTGGCGCGGGCGACGGCGCGCTCACGGGAAATCGGCATTCGGTTGGCGCTGGGCGCTGGACGCGGGCGCATCGTTCGGCAACTGTTGACCGAAAGCGTGTTGCTTTCGTTGCTGGGCAGCGCGCTGGGCTGGGCATTGGCCTATCCTGGCGCGAGTGTCATTCGGGCATCGTTCCCGCAAGTTCCTTACCCGGTCAGTTTCGACTTTACGCCGGATGTTTACGTGTTGAAATGGATGCTGGTGATTTCGATGCTGACCGGCGTGCTGTTTGGACTGGTTCCGGCGTTGCTGGCTTCGCGGACGGATTTGGTCGCTGTCATCAAAGTAGGTGGGGGCGGCGCGGCAAAATCCGCCCGCCGTCGCCGTTGGAATCCGCGCGGCTCACTGGTCGTCGCCCAGGTGACTATTTCCATCATCGTTCTGATTTGCGCAGGGCTGTTCATTCGTAGCCTGCGTCAGGCTTTCAGCACCGATCCCGGTTTCAAGACAGAAAACATGGTCACGATGATGATGAACCCCAGCTTGCTCGGTTACGACCCGGATGGCAGTCGGCGGTTTTTCCGCGAACTCCAACAGCGGTTGGAAGCGCAACCGGGCATACGCGCGTCGGCGCTGGTCAATGAAATGCCGCTGATGGTTCAACACGTTCCGCGCGGCCCAATCGTGAAAGAAGGCGAAATTGATCCGCCGCCGAATCAAGGCATCAACGTTGATTGCAGCACGGTCACGCCGAAGTATTTCGACGCCATGCAAACGCCGCTGGTGCGCGGGCGCGATTTCACAGACCGCGACGACGTGGAGGCATCGCCAGTGGTCATCGTCAATCAGGAATTCGCGCGCCGATTTTACGGCGACGAAGAGCAGGCGATGGGCAAACGCTTTCGCTTCGCGCAAGGCACTGCGTTTATGGAAATCATCGGCGTGGCCAAAGACGGGCGCTACAACACGCTTTACGAAGCCCGGCAATTGCATCTTTTCCTGCCTGTCCATCAACACGCTCACACGGCCATGACGTTAATCATCAGCGCGCAATCGGCTGCGGTTTTGCCGGCGGCGGTGGAACATGCGCGCCGAGAAATCGCGCACTTAGATTCCCGGTTGCCGACTTATGGCGTGACGATGGCCGATGACAATTTGTCGTTGGCGTATCTGGGGCCGCGCGTGGCGGCGGGAATGGCGACGACCTTCGGCGTGCTGGCGCTGGTACTGGCGACGCTGGGGCTTTACAGCGTGATGACTTACGCGGTCAGCCAACGGACGCAGGAAATCGGCGTCCGCATGGCGCTCGGCGCAAACCTCGGCGATGTGTTGCGATTGATTCTCCGTCAGGGAATGCGAATGGCGCTACTTGGAATCGGGCTGGGTTTGGCGGGCGCGTTTGCTCTGGCGCGCGCGCTGGCGAGTTTGTTATTGGGCATTGGCGCAACCGATCCGCTGACTTTTGTCGGCGTCACTGTATTGCTGGCGGCGGTCGCCCTATTGGCTTGTTACCTGCCCGCGCGCCGTGCCGCTCGCGTGGATCCGTTGGTGGCTTTGCGCCAGGACTGAACCGAGCGGATGAAGAACATCGTGCCGCTGGAAAAGGAGTCGTTCGTGTCGCGGACGAAATGAAAACGTGGGACAGACTGAAGCCTGTCGCACGTTTTCAGAGGAAAACATCAAATGAATCGCAGCGTTAGGCTAACCATCGCGTCTCTGCTTTCGATCCTGTTGATGACATTTCACTTCACGGACGACATCGTCCGCGGACTGTCTCAGGGAAGAGCAACCATCAGTGTTGCCGTGCCCATTCTGGCCGTCTGGTTGTACGGAACGCTGGCGCTCGCCGAACGGCGTTCGGGGTATGTCATCATCCTCGTCGGATCGCTTTTTGCGATGGGCATGCCTGTCGTTCACCTGACAGGAGCGGGGATCGGAAAGTCCAGCGGCTTCTTCTTTGTCTGGACACTGATGGCGCTCGGCGTGACCTCGCTCTTCTCCATCATTCTCTCGGTGGGCGGATTGCGGAGCCTTCGACGCAGTTGATCGGCGCGAAGACGAACTGAGTGGACGAACTTAACTGTTTGAAACAAGTGAAGGAGCATTATGCAAAATCTGGAAGCGAACGAATCGCAAGCACGAGCAACAAGCAGACAGAATGAACGAAAACCGCTGCGGCTGTTGCCCGGCATCGTCATCGCCATTGTGCTGGCCTTGGTCAGCTACGGATTGCCGTTGATTGCGCCGGACGCTGAACCCTTTGGATTTCAGGTCGGCTTTCTGTCGGCCATCGGCGGAGTGCTGTGCGCGCTCGGAGTGATCGTTTGGTGGTTGACGCTCAGTCGCGCGCCGTGGATGGAACGGCTGGGCGCGATTCTGTTGATGGCTGTCGCGGTCATCGTCACCAGATTCATCGTTCACGAATCCATTGCCGGAGCAGGAATGGGAATGCTGCTGTATTTTTCGGCGCTTCCGATTATGAGCCTTGTCCTTGTCGGTTGGGCGGCGCTCACTCAACGCTTTTCGGATGGAGTGCGGCGCGCGTCTATGATTGCAGTCATTCTGCTTGCGTGCGCTCCCTGGACGCTGTTGCGGACGGAGGGAGTCAGCGAAACCGTTTCGCAATATCGCTGGCGATGGACGCCCACGGCTGAACAACGCTTGCTGGCGCAAGCCAAAGAAGAACTGAAACCGTTGCCGCCTTCCACGCCCGAAGCCGCGCCGGAAACACCAGCCGCCAGTCCCGAAACCAATCCGACAACCGCTTCGCCGACTCCGGCCACGGCGACGCCTACGCCCGTCGCTTCGCCAACGCCGGAATTTCGCGCCGACTGGCCGGGCTTTCGCGGCGCACGACGTGACGGCGTGGTTCGCGGGATTCAAATCAAAACCGACTGGACGGCGTCGCCGCCGGTCGAGCTGTGGCGCAAACCCATCGGCCCCGGCTGGTCGTCATTCGCCGTGCGCGGAGATTTGCTTTACACGCAAGAGCAGCGCGGGAACGATGAAATCGTCGCCTGTTACAAAGTCTCCACGGGCGAGCCGGTGTGGCGGCATCGTGATGCGGTTCGGTTTTGGGAATCCAACGCCGGCGCAGGGCCGCGCGCCACGCCGACGCTCGGCAAAAATCGAGTCTACAGTTTTGGCGCGACCGGGATTCTGAACGCGATGGACGCCGCCGCCGGCAAGGTCGTCTGGTCGCGCAACGTCGCCACCGACACGGAACGCAAAGTGCCGGATTGGGGCTTCGCCAGTTCGCCGCTGTTGGTGGATGACCTGGTTGTTGTCGCCGCCGCCGGCACGCTTGCGGCGTACAACCTGGCCGACGGCAAACTGCGTTGGAAAGGCCCGTCTCACGGCGGCAGTTACAGTTCTCCGCATCGCGCCACAATTGACGGAGTTTCGCAAATTTTGCTGCTCGGCGGCCCCGGAGCCATCAGCCTTGCGCCCGCCGACGGAACTTTGCTGTGGGAACACAAATGGGAATCCGGGGCGATTGTTCAACCGGCGCTGCTGGCCAAC
This sequence comes from uncultured Heliomicrobium sp., assembly GCA_964603695.1. GTDB lineage: Bacteria > Acidobacteriota > Blastocatellia > RBC074 > RBC074 > RBC074. Next base: position 1,881 of record CAZRXE010000311.1, on the reverse strand, counting down.
GGCGACATCATCATCAACGCTCTGGCCGTTTCCGGCGGACTAGGCACGCGCCGTCTGGCCATCAAACGCGACGCCGACAAATGGGTAGTCGAAGAGCGTTGGACCTCCAACGCTCTCAAGCCGTACTTCAACGATTTCGTCATTCACAAAGGCCACGCTTACGGATTCGACGGCAACATTCTGGCCTGCATCAACCTGGAAGACGGCAAACGCAGATGGAAAGGCGGGCGTTACGGCAACGGCCAGCTTGTCCTGTTACCCGAACAAGATCTGTTGCTGGTGTTGACCGAAGAAGGCGAGCTGGTGTTGGTCAACGCCACGACCGATCAATTCAAGGAAATCACGCGCTTCCCCGCGCTCAAAGGCAAAACCTGGAACCACCCGGCTGTGGCGGGCGACGTGCTGCTGGTTCGCAATGGCGAAGAAATGGTGGCTTTCCGGTTGCCCCGCTGAGGAGCAAATTCGTTCCGCCATCTGATATCGGGACACTTTTGAAAAAACGCTATTGGTTTTCGCCGCGTTAGCGGCGGTTGAGTTTAGACCGGCGTTTCAACGCCGGTGAGCAACCAACGGATTGCCCCCGTCGCGTAGCGACGATTGAAGTGGGAACCGTTTCCATAAAGGATTCAGCCGTCGCTACGCGACGCCAATCGTCTGACTGACTCTCCCAGCCCTGAAGGGCTGGGCTAAAGTCAACCGCCGCTAACGCGGCGAAGAACGGGAAGTTGTTCGCTAAAAGCAAAAGTGTCCCGACATCATTTCCGCCGGATGCAATCCCGGAATGACCCAAAGCGCGCGAAGGTTCACTGCGCGAGCAGAAATTGAGCTTTGGCTTTGTTCTGCGAGAAATGCAGGTATTCCTGCTGCAAAGCCTCCCACTCGGTTTGCTCGCGCGGGCTAAGCCGTCCGGCGTCGGCCTTGCGCAGCAACGTCGAGTAGCGGCGGCGTTGTTTGGTCGGAAGAAAGGCTTCGGCGATGGCGCGCAACGCCTCATCGTCAAGTAATGCCCAGCGTTCGAGATTAGTGGCAAGTTCCGGCGGCAAACCGGCAGGCAGTGAAGGCAATTTGACTGCTTTGATCGCATTGTTTTTTGCTGGTTGACGGCGATTGGTTTTCATCGCGGCGATTGTAGTTAGCGCAAGCCGGCGCGTCAAAAAAACATCGCCCACGGCGCTACGGACGACTCATTGAGTGAATAAATGCTGCTCCCAATCTGGAATAAAAAGAACTTCGGGCAACCGCATCTCTGGCTGATTCGCTTTGTCGGCTTGATCGTGCCGCAACGTTTGCGCGCCGATTGGCGGCAGGAATGGGAAGCCGAGTTGCGCTGCCGCGAGGCATTGCTCGCCGATTGGGACAAACTGAATTGGCAAACCAAACTAAACCTGCTGTGGCGCAGCAGCAGCGCGTTCTGGGATGCGCTGTGGCTGCTGCCGAAACGATGGGAGGACGAAATGATTCAAGACTTGCGATTCGGCCTGCGAATGTTGCGCAAACATCCGGGCTTTTCCGCCGTCGTTGTGCTGACGTTGGCACTGGGAATTGGGGCAAACGTGGCGCTGTTTTCGGTGGTTAACGGCGTGCTGCTCAATCCGCTGCCGTTTCCGCAGCCGGAACAGCTTGTTTCCCTGCACCAAAGCAAACCGAATTTTGCGACGGGCGCGATTCCTTATCCGAACTTTCGCGACTGGCAAAAAGAAAACCGTACCTTTTCCGTCATGGCGATTTCGCGGCGAACGAGTTTCAACCTGTTGGGCACGGAGGCCGCGGAGCAGGTGGATGGGCGCTGGGTTTCGGCGGAGTACTTTTCCGTGCTGGGCGTGCAGCCCGCGCTGGGGCGCGATTTTGCGGCGGGCGAGGATGAACGCGGTGCAGCGCCGG
>CAZRXE010000310.1:0-6012 GCA_964603695.1 uncultured Heliomicrobium sp. | reverse complement strand
GATGTACAAACAACAGACGATGGATTTGGAAAACGCGCTGGAGGACGCCGCGCTAAGCGTGATGATTACCAATTACTGCGAAGACGTGAAGGAAGGCACTGCCGCTTTTCACGAAAAGCGTAAACCGGATTTCAAGGGCAGGTAGTCTGGAAATGCCCAACCCAAAAACGAAAAGAATCGGCGTCAGAATCATGGCATGGCTTTATGCCGGGCTGATCGCCGCGCCGATGATCGGCCTGTTCATCGCCTCGAAAAAATATGGAGGTTGGGTTTGGCCTATGCTTTTCATTCTGTCCGTGATTGCAACAATCGGGATCGGTTACCGGACTTTACACAGAGTCTGGCAGCAAGAGGATGACTTGTAGCTGCGAACGTGAGGCAGGTGAAGGCCGTCGCAGGGCAAGCGGGAATGCCTGCCCTGCGTTGTCGGTCATCAACCTTTTTTACGATATTTTTCAATCAGCCCGGTCATCCCGTCGGTTTTGCCGTTATTGCGGAAGGAATAATACTGCTTCAGGTTTTCCATCAACTGGCCGTTGGTGTCTTTGTATTGCGCGTTGCCATCGGTGGCGGCAACGGCGCGCGCCAGCCAATCAATGACTTCATCCATTTTTTCCAGGGCTTTGGTCATCAACTCGGCTTTCTGCTCTTTCTGATATTGCTGGGCGAGAGTTTGGTATTCGTCGCTGCTCAGGCTGACCAGTTGCAGCAAAATGCTCGGCTCATAAGATTCGATGCCGACGGCCTTTTCGAAACTTTCCTTGGCGGCGACTTTGTCGTTGTTGACGACCAGCAAAATGCCGCGCGCCTGATACAGTCGCCACAGCCAGGAATTGCGGTATTCCTTCCATTTGGTGTCTTCCATCCAGGCGGGTTTGGTGTCGGCTTCCATCAATTCGGCGGCCTTAACGCTGGACTTCAACGCCTCCTGAAGGAGTTTGGAAGTCGGCGGCATTTTCTGCACTTGATTGGCACCGGCCCAGGTGATTTGAACGTGAATGGTCACGTCATCGGGATTCTTTTCCAGGTACTTGGCGCTTTCGTTCAGTGCCTCGTCAAATTTGTTCGCGGTGAAATAGGCCTCGATCAATGAAGGGCGAACCAGGTCGGGTTCGCCGGGTTGATTGAATGTGTTGGCGAATTCCTGCGCGAACTTAATCTTCTGGTTGTTGTCCTGAATCCTGTAAATCTCATTGGCGATGCTGCCGGCGACTTCCTTGCGTTTGACGCCTTTGGGAAACTTCTTGGCGTATTCCTGCGCCGCTTTGACTTTGGCGTCGGCGCTGGTCGCCTTGAGGATTTTATCAATCGCATTGCGTTCATCACCGGGAACCTGCGGCCCCTGATCTTTCTTTTGATCCTGGGCGTTGGCGGCAACTGCCAGACAAATCAACGCAAATAAACTCAGCAGCAACCCACGTACTCTGGGCACGAACTTTGAATCCATGTTTGACCTCGTTTGATTTTAGTTTTGATTGGAACGACGTGGGCGAACGCCACATCACTACGGCGAAGTATACTGCAACGACCGGCGGACTGTCAGTCCGCCGGCGAAGCTCCGCCCTCGAATCTTTCGTCAAATCTTGATGTTGTAAACCTTGATCTTGCTGTTGAGCGTGGTGTTGTTCATGCCCAGCAGCTTGGCGGCGCGGCTCTGATGCCCGCCGGTGATTTCCAGCGCGCGGCGAATCAATTCGATCTCGAACCGCGAAACTTCGTCATAAAACGAAATGCCGCGTGCCACGTCCAGCGCGGCCAGACTTTCGGTTAAATCGCCCGTCGAACCAGTCGGCGTTTGCGGGCGGATGATTTCTCCGCGCAGACAATCCAGCGTCAGGTCGTTGCCGCGCGCGACGATTACGGCGCGTTCAATGGCGGTTTCCAGTTCGCGAACATTGCCAGGCCAGTTGTGGGTTTCCAGTGCGGCCAGGACTTCCGGCGTAAGCTGTTCGTTGATCGAGCGTCCGTTTTCTTCGCTGTATTTGCGGATGAAATACTGCGCCAAGGGTAAAATGTCTTCCTTGCGGTTGCGCAGCGGCGGCAGGTGAATGTTGATGACGTTGAGCCTGTAAAAAAGGTCTTCGCGAAAATCGCCGGATTTCACGGCGCGCTGCAAGTCTGTGTTGGTGGCGGCAATGATGCGAGTATCCACACGGCGCGGTTGCGTGTCGCCGAGCGGCGTGAACTCCCGCTCCTGAATCACGCGCAACAATCGCGCCTGCGTTTCCGGCGGAATGGTGCTGATTTCGTCCAGGAAGATCGAACCTGCGTCGGCGACTTCAAACAAGCCTTTTTTGGCGGCAATTGCGCCGGTGAACGCGCCTTTGGTGTGGCCGAAAAGTTCCGATTCCAGCAACTCCGACGGGATGTTGCTGCAATTGACGGCGACGAATTGCCCCGATTCGGAGCGCGGGCTGGAAAAGTGAATCGTGCGCGCCACGACTTCCTTGCCCGTACCGGATTCGCCCGTAATCAAAACCGTCGAACGCGCGGGCGCGACCTGTTCGATCAAATCATAAACTTCGCGCATCGCCGCCGAATTGCCTACGATACGGCTGCGGTCGCCAGTGGCTTTCAAGGTACGGCGCAGCACTCGGCGCTCTTCATCACCGCGTCGGCGGGAAATGCCGGCGGCGACGGTTTTCAAAATCCGTTCATTCTCGAAGGGTTTGCGAATGCAATTGAATGCGCCCAATTGCCAGGCGGCAATCGCCGTGTCGAAAGTCGCGTAGGCCGTAATCATCACCACCACGGTTTCGCGGTCGAGCTTGAGCAACTCTTCCAGCGTTCGCAATCCGCCGATGCCCGGCATTGAAACGTCCAACAGCACTGCGTCATAAGGACGCTCGCCGAAACGCGCCAATCCTTCTTCGCCGGTCTTCGCCAAATCCACGCGATAGCCGTCCTGCGACAAGACCGTTTCCAACACATCGCGCATTACTTCTTCGTCGTCAACAACCAGTACGTTGCCTTTTTTTGCCATAGTCCGTCAGGGTCTAAATGCTGAAATTTATTAATGGATTGAATTGGTCGGTGATTATCGGCCATTGCCACAGGTGAGACAAGCTGCGTGTTTTTGGCGCAGCGTTGCGGAAAGGTTGACTTCTGGATGCCCCGGCGCAAGGCAAAAGCATCAAAAAAAACGTCAAGGCTTGAAAGCAAAGGCAATCGGAAGTTCAACCTATTCTCACACCAAGCCGCCAAGACACAAAGAAACAAACCAGCAATCAAAAGCCGCGATAATCTTTCTTCTCTTCTTTCCTTTGCGTCTTGGCGGCTTGGCGTGAAACCGTTGATTTCATTGATGTTCAATTGGCACCGGCTTCAATTACTTCGCGATGCCGAACTGACCCAGCATGAAAGCGTAATCGAAGGCCGTGTCTTTCAGCCGGTCATACCGTCCCGAAGCGCCGCCGTGTCCGCCCGGTTCGAGTTTGATTTTGAACAGCAGCAGATTGTTGTCGGTTTTCAGCGAACGCAGTCGCGCCACGTATTTCGCCGGCTCCCAGTACATCACCTGACTGTCATTGAGCGAAGTGCGGACGAGCATCGTCGGATACGCTTTCTTTTCGAGGTTTTCGTAAGGCGAGTAACTGCGCATGTAATCGTAAGCGGCTTTCTCGTTCGGGTTGCCCCATTCCAGATATTCGCCGACGGTCAGCGGCAAGGAAGCGTCGAGCATCGTGTTCATCACGTCCACGAAAGGCACGTAAGACATGACGGCTTTGAATAAATCCGGTCGCATGTTCGTCACCGCGCCCATCAGCAATCCGCCCGCGCTGCCGCCGGTGATGACAAGGCGATCCGATGAGGTGTACTTCTCTTTAACCAAATGCTCGGCGCAGGCGATGAAGTCCGTGAAGGTGTTTTTCTTGACCATCATCTTGCCTTGATCGTGCCACTCTTTGCCCAAATCGCCGCCGCCGCGAATGTGCGCCGTGGCGTAAATCACGCCGCGATTGAGCAGGCTCAGGCGACCTGACGAAAAGTCCACGTCGTTCGGAATACCGTACGAACCGTAACCTTCCAGCAACAGCGGGCGTTTGCCATCCAGTTTCAGGTCTTTTTTGTAGACCAGCGAAATGAACACTTTCGTGCCGTCCGCAGCCGTCGCCTGAATGCGCTTGGACTCATATAGCTTTGGATCGTAACCACCCAACACCGGCTGTTGTTTTTTCAATTCGCGTTGGCGCGTTTTCACGTCGTAATCGAAGACCGAGCCGGGCGTGATGAAGGATTCGTAGTTGAAGCGAAACGACGTCGTGTTGAACTCGGCGTTCTGGCCGACATTGGCGACATAAACCGGTTCGGGAAATTCCAGGTAATGTGACTTGCCGGATTTCAGATCGTGAAAGTTGAATTTCGTCAGGCCGTTTTCGCGTTCGACGGCGACGAAATGATCGGCGTAACAATCCACGTCTTCCAGCATCACGTCCTTGCGATAAGGAATGACTTCTTTCCAGTTGGCGACCTGCGGATCGCCGGTCGGCGCAGTCACCAGACGGAAGGTTTTTCCTTTGTCGTTGGTACGGATGTAAAACGTCTGGCCGATGTGATCCAGATAGTATTCGTGCCCTTCCTTGCGCAGCAGCACGAGTTTCAAGTCGCCGTTTGGTTGGTCGGCGGAAAGGTAGCGCATTTCGCTGGTGGTCGAACTGGCGATGTAAAGCACGATGTAACCTTTGCTGCGCGTTTTGCCGCTGTAAACGCGGTACAGCTCGTCCTTCTCTTCATAAATCAGTTCATCCTTGCCGTCGCTGATCGCTGTGCGAAAGACTTTGTGCGGGCGTTTGGTGGTCAGGTCTTCCTGCGTGTAGACGAGCGTTTTGTTGTCGTTCACCCACGAAACCGAAACCACGCGCTCAGCCAGCTTGTCGCTGATCTTGCCAGTGCGCAGGTCTTTGACGAAGAGATTGTATTGGCGAAAGCCAGTCGTATCGGTGCTGAAGGCAAGCAGATGGCCGTCTTCGCTGACGTCGTAAGTGCCAATGCTGAAATAATCCAGCCCTTTGGCCATCTCGTTCATATCAATGGTGACTTCTTCGGGCGCAGTCAGGCTGCCTTTTTTGCGGCAATAGATCGGATACTGTTTTCCTTGCTCTGTGCGAGAGTAATAGAAATACGCGCCGTTTTTATAAGGCACGTTTTCATCGGTTTCCTTGATGCGCGCGAGCATCTCTTTGTACAGCGATTCCTGAAAGTCTTCGGTCGGCTTCATCATCGCTTTGGCGTAATCGTCCTCGGCTTTCAGATAAGCGAGCACGTCTTTGTCGGTTTTGGTTTTATCGGCCAACCAGGCGTAATCGTCCGTTTCGGTGTACCCGTGAATCTGGGTCGTCTTGGGGACTTTTTGGGCGATTGGCGGTTTCGGTGGTTGTTCTTGAGCAGTCATCTTCCTTCCATTCAAAACGACGGCTGACAGCAACAGTGCGGCTGACAGCCAGATTGCAATCTTTAGTTTCATTGCGCCTCCGCGATTGAAAAGTTTGAAAATCAGGCAAGCGGGATACGCGCGAAATCAAACTCTGGTTTTTCTCGACAGATGCAGGAGATGGCGGCGATTGTAGCGGATCGGCGTCGGCGACGGTAGCGGAAGGATTTTTTGAAGCAGGCGAGCGGTTCGCGAGCGCCGTCGCTCGCGAACCGCTCGGATCATTGCTCTTCGTAATGCCAGGTCAGGCCGCCGTCCACAAAGTACGTTGAGCCGGTAACGTAATCGGCGTCGTCCGAAGCCAGAAAAACGGCCACACCGGCTACGTCAGCCGTTTGTCCCAATCGTCCCAACGGAATTTGTCCCAGCAACGCGCCGAGTTTGGCCGGATCGTTGAGCAGTTTGGTATTGATCGGCGTTTCAATCGCGCCGGGTGCGACGTTGTTGATGTTGATGCCCAGCGGGCCGAGTTCGACGGACAAGTTCCGCGTCAGCATTTTCATGCCGCCTTTGCTGGCGCAGTAGGCCGTGAAGTTCGGGAAGGGAAGTTCTTCGTGAACCGAACTGATATTGACGATCTT
>CAZRXE010000309.1:0-2612 GCA_964603695.1 uncultured Heliomicrobium sp. | reverse complement strand
TGCTGACCATCGTCGCGTTGGCGGCGGCCATTCTCAGCAAAAAACTTTCGCCGCTGGTGGCCTTGATTGCGATTCCGATTGCGGCGGCGCTCGTTGGCGGATTCGGGCTGAAAACCGGCGGCTTCATCATCAAAGGAATTCAAGGCATGGCACCGGTGGCGGCGATGTTTATCTTCGCCATTTTGTATTTCGGAGTGATGGCCGACGCTGGAATGCTGGATCCGATTATTGACCGCATCTTGCGAGCCGTGGGTAATCGTCCGGTGCGCGTTGTTCTGGGGACGGCGCTGCTCGCCGCGATTGTTCATCTGGACGGATCGGGAGCCGTTACGTTTTTGGTGACGGTTCCGGCGCTGCTGCCGCTTTACGAACGTTTGCGAATGGACAGGCGCGTGCTGGCTTGCGCCGTGGCGATGGCGGCGGGCGTCAACAATATGTTGCCCTGGGGCGGCCCGACCTTGCGCGCGGCGGCGGCATTGAAAACGCCCGTTACTGAAATCTTCAATCCACTCATCAAAGTACAACTTGCCGGTCTGGCGTTTGTTTTCGCCTCTGCCTGGTGGCTGGGCAAACGCGAAGAAAAACGACTGGGATTCGTGCCGGGCGCAAACTCCGAACCGCTGCCGGCGCGATCTTTATCTGAAGCGGAAAAGGAGTTGCGGCGTCCGCGCAATTTTTGGCCGAACCTCGTGCTGACGATTTTGCTGATGGCCGCGATGGTCAGCGGCAAAGCGGAACCGGCGGTCGTGTTTATGGTCGGCACGGCGCTGGCGCTGACGCTGAATTACCGCGACGTGAAAATGCAACGCGAACGGGTGGACGCGCACGCCAAAGCTGCGTTGATGATGGCCGGCGTGTTGCTGGCGGCAGGCGCGTTCACCGGAATCCTGAAAGAGTCCGGCATGTTGACTGCCATGTCACAGGCCGCCGTCGCGCACATTCCCGCCGGACAAGCCGCGCACATTCCATTCGTGTTGGGATTGGTTTCCATGCCGCTGAGTTTCTTGTTCGATCCGGATTCGTTTTACTTCGGCGTGCTGCCTGTCGTTGCCGAAGCGTCAAAACTGTTGGGCTTTGCGCCTGTTCAAATCGCCCAAGCCGCCTTGCTGGGACAAATGACCACGGGTTTTCCGGTCAGTCCGCTGACGCCTTCAACGTTTTTGCTGATTGGTCTGGCGGAACTGGATTTGGCCGAACACCAGAAATTCACCGCTCCGTTTTTATTCGGCGCGTCAGTTGTCATGACCTGCGCCTGTTTGTTGTTCGGACTTTTTAAGTTGTAAGCAGAGGGAATCGTTATCGGAAACATCGTCGCGGCGAGTGAGTTGATCGGTCCGGGCGAGGTCGCGAACAACGTCGTACTGAAAATCAGTTTGATCGCGTCTGCCGGCCGTCAGGCATTAATCTTGAAATTCGGATTAGGCGTCATAAAAACCAACAGCTTCAGCCGCTCGCCGCTGTTGTTTTCCACGCCGTGATCGGAACCGGCGGGCGCAAACACGAGTTGATGTTCGCCGAGTTCTTGAGATTCGCCGTCCACAATGAACGTCCCGCTGCCCGACAGCACGTAATAGAGCTTGTCTTCGTCCTTGTGCGCGTGGACTTTTTGCGCCTGGCCGGGTTCCAGACAGTAAACATCGCAGAAAAAATTCTTCGTCTCGAACAAATTGACCTTCTGCATTTTTTCGTCAGCGAACCGGTTGACGGCGAATACGTCTTTGAATTCCATCTGCACTTTCCTCAATCAAAATGATCGGCGCTGCCGGGTTGAGTTTCGTTGACCGTAGGCGTGTTGTGAACTTGCGAAGCGTGGTGGTGAATCATTCGCCATTCGCCGTCGGTCAGCCGAAACAGATTGGTGGCGGAGGTGCGCGCCGAAACCGGCGCTTTGTTGCGGTCGAGAAAAACGGCCAGCAGTTCGTAACAACTGACCAGCGCAAAATCGCCTTCAACGTGGATGTCAACGTCGGTCGCGGCCACGCGCATTCCGACATTGCCGTCAAAAATCTGCCGCCAGCTTTCGCGCACATTTTCCCAGCCGGTAATCAAATCCCAGCCCGGATGCACGCATTTGACCCAGTCTTCGTGCAGCCAGACGGCGGCCATCGTCTCCATGTCGGCATTTTCCAGCGCACGGTAAAAGCGCTGATTGGCCTGTTCGACGGCATCGCGAACATCTGCCAGATTTTCCGAATTGTGTTTCATTTGGCTGTATTCTAACGCAATTGAGCCAAACAAACAGGCTTCGGAAAAAACAAGCCTGCCACAAGACTACGGAGAGAATCTGATGCCAAGCTCTATGTTTTCTGTGGCTGAATCGGAATTCCCAAATGATAAAGACGCGCGCCAACTCTGCATTGCAGAGGATTGGCGCGCGTCAAACGGCAAGCACATGAACTGAGGACGCTTGCGAAGCTATAGCTGTCATTTCCCGAAGATTGAACTGGCAACTACTGAAAATACCGACTGAATCGCGCTTGAGGCGCTGCTGCAAAGAAGCTCTTTGACAGCTTGCTTATCTTAGTTCCGCGCACGGTGTTTAAGCGTGTGAGTTTCCGAAAGTCTGCATATTGTTTGGCGATTCAAAGGCTTTTACGTATTATCGGCCCACC
>CAZRXE010000308.1:0-5608 GCA_964603695.1 uncultured Heliomicrobium sp. | reverse complement strand
GGCGCAGCCATTGGTGGCGTCGTCAAACTTCGGGGCGGGTCAGATTTTGAACCGGCACTTCACGGTGGGCTTGGGAGCAAATGGGATGTTCAACATCTTCACGCTGACGCAGACGGATTTGGTTGTGGACGTGAGCGGCTTTTTCGCGCCTTGAGCGTGGGGTGGCAAGTTTATTTTTTTTTCTTCACGGGAAAACCTCCGCCCCGTGAAGGTATTCGCTGCGCGAATGCGCGTTAGTGAATTGAAGCTGGAGCGCGTATGTTACGCGCTCCACAATTTTATGGAGGACGCGAATGCAAAGCTTTTCGATCAACCCGGCGACTACTGATGACCACGGTGCGCTGACCGGTTTTTACCGCACGGTCGCCGCCGTGGAAGGCGGGCTGGCACGCACGGCGGACGAAATTACGGAAGAGTACGTCGCCCATTTTTTGAAAAAGTCTTTGTCGGGTGGGGTCATTCTGGTCGCACGGCAACCGGCGACTGGCGAGATCATCGGCGAAATTCACGCTTATGCGTTGGGGCCGAAAGTTTTCGCGCACGTGCTGGGCGAATTGACCATCGCCGTCCATCCGGCGCATCAAGGCAAAGGCATCGGTAAAGCTTTGTTCACCGAATTGCTGGCGGAGGTCGCCCGCCATCGTCCGGACATTTCGCGCGTTGAACTGATCGCCCGCGAAAGCAATCAGAAAGCGATTGCGCTGTATGAAAAACTCGGGTTCCGCATCGAAGGCCGCCTGACCGGGCGCATTCGCGGCATTGGCGGCGGATTCGAGGCGGACATTCCCATGGCCTGGCATCGAAATCCTGCCTGATTCGCGCCCAAAAAATTTTCTCAAAAAATCTTTCCCGCCTGAAGGAATTCCGCCTTTCGCTCCGCGTTAGCAAGTGAGGCGGAGAAAAACCACCTCAACAGCACAAAAGTTAAAGATCGCATGGCGAAGCGGCTCCGGCAGGAGAGCCGCTTCTTTGGCCGAAGTGCGTTCGCAGAACTGTTACTTCATCACCAATGTGGAGGCTCGAATTATGAAATCCGCTTACTTATCTTTTCTTACTCGCCGGCCAGTCGGCATTTTGATGTTGCTGATCGGCGCGGCTTGTTTATTCGCCTTACGCCCGGCGCGACCCGTTCAGGGAATGGCGGCGGCGGGGGGCAATGCCGCCATCGAACAATTGAAAAAAGACGGTTCCTACAGTTCGCTGGCCGTCGCGGTGAACGCGACGCGGTATCACGTCCAACCCGGCGCGAATCGTCATTGGCTGGCACCCAACCCGGCGCAGGAATTCGAAGCGACGTTCAGCGGCGCGAGCGTGCGGATTGCGGAAAACATCAAGGCCGAGCGGCAATGGCAATTCGGTTTGAGACTGACCGGTTACGGTTACGGCGACGATTCCGCCCCGGTCGGCGAAGGCGAAGTCTCAACGCGGGGCGAACGCATCGAAATTCGCAAATCCCAACTCTCGAATCCCAAAGCTGAAATTACCGAATGGTACGTCAACAAACCCGAAGGTTTGGAACAAGGGTTTACGCTGCATTCGCCGCCGCGACCCGTAGTCAGCAGTCAGCAGTCCGCAATCCGTCTTCGGCTCCAACTTTCCGGCGATTTGCGCGCGGAAGCCGCCGGCGCGGAACTCATCATGTTGAAAAACAAACAGGGACGTCCGGCGCTCAGTTACGGTCATCTGGTTGCGTGGGACGCCCATCACAAACCGCTGCCCGCGACGATGAAAACCGACGGCCGGACGATCACGCTGGAAGTGGACGACGCGGGCGCGGTCTATCCCGTGACGATTGATCCGCTGTTTGCGCAGCAACAGAAGCTGACGGCAGCGGATGGACAATCCTTCGATTACTTCGGCAGATCAATTGCCATCATCGGTAACACGGCCATCATCGGCACGGCGGGCAGCGGCGCGGCCAATCATGCGGCATATGTATTCACGCGCAGCGGCAGTAGCTGGGCATTTCAGGCCAAGCTGACTGTCGCTGACGGCCACAACAACGACGGTTTTGGCTTTGCTGTGGCGCTCGACGGCAATACGGCGGCAGTAGGCGCGTATTACGCCACGGATGCGAACGGCGGCATCGGGCCAGGCGCGGTCTATGTGTTTGTGCGCAGCGGCGCAAGTTGGAGCTTGCAACAAAAGCTTTTCGCGGCAGACCCACTTTCCAACTCCAAGTTCGGCCTCGCCGTCGCCGTCCGCGGCGACACGCTGCTGGTGGGCGCGGAATCCGCCAATGGCAACGTCAATAACTCCGGCGCAGTCTATGTATTCACGCGCGGCGGCGCGGTTTGGACACAACAACAAAAACTGACGGCGGCGGATGGTGCAGCGGCGGATGGGTTCGGCAGCGCGTTAGCGATTGACGGCGAAACGGCTTTGGTCGGCGCGCGAACGGCTGACTCCCCCGGCACGGTTGATCGTGGCGCAGCCTACATCTTTACCCGGCAAGGATCGCTCTGGAGTCAGCAAGCCAAGTTAAGCGCGAGCGATGGGGCCGCTTTTGACAATTTCGGCAATGCGGTCGCGCTTAGCAGTAATACCGCATTGATTGGCTCGTATGGCGCTACAATCAACGGCAAAAACTATCAAGGCGCGGCCTATGTCTACATCCGCAACGGCACGACCTGGAGCCAGCAACAGAAACTGACGGCCGGCGACGGCACTTTGGAGCATTTGTTCGGCTCCGCAGTCGCGCTAAGCGGCAATGTGGCAGTCGTCGGCGCTTATGCGTACGACCCAGCCGATCCGAATCAAGGTGCGGCATATGTGTTTGCGCGCAACGGTGCGACGTGGTCTCAACAAACGGCCTTGCACGCGCTGGACAAAGATTACCAAAACCATTTCGGCCAGGCGGTGGCCATCAGCGGCAACACCGTGCTGGTGGGCGCGCCCTTCGACGCCATCGGCGCTAATGCGGTTCAAGGCTCAGTTTATTCTTTCCAGGTCATCAACAATCTGGCGCAGGCTCAGGAGATTTTCGACGGCAACGGCAAGCTCAATTCGGAATTCGGCCACAGCATGGCCGTGCATAACAACACGCTGGTGATCGGTTCGCATTACGACACCATCGGCGGCCTGGCGAATTACGGTTCGGCGTATGTCTATGTGCGCAACGGCGCGAACTGGAGCTTGCAACAAAAGCTGACGGCGGCAGATGGTGCGTCGGGGGATGAGTTTGGGTTTGCGGTCGCCGTTTATGGTGACACGGTGTTGGTCGGAGCGACTTTCAAGGCGAATGGCGCGGCGCAGCAACAAGGCGCGGCCTATGTCTTCACGCGCAGCGGCACTGTGTGGACGCAGCAGCAAAAACTGTTGGCGTCGGACGGCGCAGCGAGTGACTGGTTTGGCAGGAGCGTCGCGCTTTATGGCGACACCGCACTGATTGGCGCGGAGGATGACACCGTGGGAGCCGCTGGCCAACAAGGATCGGCTTACGTCTTCAAGCGCACCGGCGCGACCTGGAGCCAGCAGCAAAAGCTGACCGCCAATGACGGCACAGCGGGCGACCATTTCGGCACGTCGGTGGCGCTTTACGGCAATACCGCCCTCATTGGTGCGCCGGATGATACGCCCGGTGGAAATACGGGACGTGGCTCGGCGTACATCTTCACCAACCCTACCGGAACGCAGTGGAGCCAGTTGCAAAAGCTGACGGCGGCGGATGGCGGCGTGTTGCACAACTACGGCTGGTGCGTGGCCTTGGACAATTACACGGCACTGATCGGCGCGCCGGGCAATGGCGGTGGCGCGGCTTATGTTTACGCCGGACAAACCGGGACGTGGACTTTACAACAAGAACTTTTCCCCGCTGACCCAGTATCGGGCAACAAGTTCGGTTTTTCCGTCGCGCTCTTTGGTGAACTGGCAGCGGCGGGCACGCCGGATTACGATGGCCCGCTAACCCAGAATGATGGCGCGGCGTATCTATTCGAGCGGCGTGGCACGACGTGGAGCCAATTGCAAAAATTCACGGCGGCGATTGGAGACGCGCAGGATGGCGACCGCCTGGGCGGATCGGTTGCGGTCAGCGGCCCTGAAGTACTCAGCGGCGCTTATCAGGATGACATTGGGCAGGTCAATCAAGGCGAGGTGTATGCCTTCCGCTACACGGCTTGCCCGGCGATCACAATTAACCAGACTACTTTGTCTACAGGCTTTTTCGGCGTCTCATACAACGAGCAACTGTCGGCCAGCGGCGGCGCGGGCACTTATTCCTACGAGGTCTCCGCCGGTACGCTGCCAACCGGGTTGACACTTTCGTCAAGCGGTCTGATTTCCGGCACACCATCGCAAGGCGGGACATTCAACTTCACCATCACGGCGCGCACGGCGGCGCTGTGTGGCGGCAGTCAAAGCTATACGATGACGATCAGCTTCAACTGCCCGACGCTGACCATCAATCCCAGCCCGATTTCGCCTGCAACCATCAGCCAGCCATACAACCAGCAATTGACGGTGGGCAACAACGGCACCGCGCCCTATGTCTTCACACTTTTCGGCACATTGCCAGGCGGATTAACCTTCAATCAAGCGACCGGTTTGATTTCCGGTACGCCAACATTTGCTGGCGTCTTCCAATTCCAGGTAGGTGTCGTTGATTTCAACGGCTGCGAGGGCTTGCGAGCGTTCAATTTGAACGTGAATTGCCCCACGATCACGATCAATCCCGCCACGTTGCCCAGTTCCACAGTCGGCATCGGCGGTTACAATCAGCAACTATCAGCAACGGGCGGCGTTGCGCCCTATACGTTCAGCCTCAATCCCGGCGATTCGCTGCCGCCCGGTTTGTCACTGGTCAATGGCGCAATCGTTGGTGGCCCACAACAGGGCGGCACGTTCAACTTCACGATCAAGGCCACTGATGCGCAAGGATGCGTCGGCACGCGCCAATACAGCTTTCAGGCGCAATGCCAGGTTTCCACAGTGTTTCCGGCAACGTTACCTGCAATGACCGTCGGCACGCCGTTCAGCCAGGGGCTTTCGGCCAGCGGAAGTGACGGCCCGTATACTTACAGCCTCGGTGGTGGCACGTTGCCTGGCGGCATCACCCTTTCGACCGGCGGTTTGCTGTCCGGCACGCCAACGACGAGCGGCAATGGCGGCTTCACCGTCAACGTGGCTGATGTGTACGGTTGCGCGACGCCGAAGCAATACAACTTCAGCGTCACTTGCGGGACGCTCAACATCACGCCAACGTTCTTGTCTGACGGCACAGTTGGCATGGCCTATAACCAGCAATTCTCGACGACGGGTGGCAACGGGACGTACACGTATAGCTTGCCCTTCAACATATTGCCGCCACCGGGTTTGACTCTGTCGCCGAGCGGATTGCTGAGCGGCACGCCAACCGTGGCAGGGCAATTCAATTTGACGGTCAACGTTGCTTCGAGCGGTTGCACGGGGCAGCAAAGCTACACGCTGGTGATTAACTGCCCAACCATTACGCTTGGCCCGGCCAGCTTGCCTGCTGCCACCATCGGGACGCCTTACAATCAAACGCTGACCGCTGCGGGGGGCGTGGCACCATATAGTTACAGCCTGGCTCCCGGCGATTCGTTGCCGCAAGGGCTGTCGCTGGTGAACGGCGTGCTGACGGGTACTC
>CAZRXE010000307.1:0-2598 GCA_964603695.1 uncultured Heliomicrobium sp. | reverse complement strand
CATCCCCCAGATCGAAAGGCCAGCAGTCAGCATAAGAGCGACCGCGGTGATCAGTAGTCGCATGGTTATCGTATTGGTTTTGAGACTTGTGATTTTCATTTTTTTCTCCTTATTCGAGATTGGATTGTTGATTGATGCAGTGCTCAGTTAATGAACTCAGTTGCAGGCGCCGATCCGTCACGGCCTCAAGTTGATGCCGACGAACGGCTCAAGCGCCGCGATTGCTTTCTCCACATTGCTAAGCTGCTCGTAGTAACTCAGCTCGTAATTCCGCAAAGTCACCAGGTTGTCGAGCAGCGACAGAAAATCCAGTTTGCCAACTTCGTAGCCGGCAATTGCCGATTCCAGTGTGAGCGACGACTGCGGGATGATCGTCGTGCTGTAGAGCTTGGCGAGCCGCCCCGCAGTAGTTGCGGCCAGGTAGCGATCTTTAATTTTGAAAAAGAGCAGCGCCGTGATGTTTTCCATCCGCTCGCGCTCCGCCCCTGCGCTCGCAGCGGCTTCGGCCAATGCCGGGCGCTGCTTCTGCCAGAAGTAAAGCGGCAGTTTTACGCCGACGTTGACGCCATACATCTCCGGCATGCCGGGGCGGTTGATGTAAGTCAGGCCGACTGTAAAGTCGGGATAGAACTCTTTCCGGGCAAGTTGCACGTTGTACTGCTGGCGATCAATCCGCCGCCGCTGTGCTTTCAGTAGGGGGTAACTGGCGAGCGCCAGCTCCTTAAGGTCGGTGAGTGAGAGGGCGAAATCGCGCGGCTTGAGTTCCTGTGGCACGCCCAGCGGCATCTCCGGTTCGCGGAAGAGCAGACTATTCATTCTTGCCTCAGCCACCTGACGGCGCAGGTCCAGCAGGGTCAGTTGTTCGGTCAGTTTGGAAATCTCGACTTGCGCTTTCAGCGCGTCTTGCTGGGCGCCTTTGCCAACGGTGTACGCGGCTTCGGCGATGCGAGCGAATTTTTCCAGCAGCCCTTTGTTCCGCGTCACCGTCTCAATGGCTTTGTGCAGGTAAGCCAGATCGAAATACGCGTCTTTGACTTCGGCAACCAGGTTCAGCCGCGCCTGTTCGTATGCCCACCATTCAGCCTCGGATTCGACGTTGGCCATTCGGCCTTTGAGCGAGAGCTTGCCGGGATAGGGAACTTCCTGTGTCACGCTGAAAATGCGCCCACTCGCCGGATCGCCCTTCTGAACGTCGAAGGGCGGCAGCGGAACGGCGTTGCCCATATACCCCATGTTTAGCATCGGCTCGGGCAGGGCTTTGGCCTGGGGCACGCGGGCACGCATCGCGTCAAAGCTGCGCTGCATCGCCCGGATTTCAGGATTCTGTGCCAGTGCTTCGGCTACTAACGCCTGAAGCGAAACGACAGTCAACGCTAGCCGCTTCGCTTCAGCCCCGCGCGCCTCGCGCTCGCGTAAGCTTTCGGCGACAAGCGCAGTAGGTGATTCCAACTTGGCCCTGGCCTCCTGTGCCAATACATTCACATTCCCCAGGGCCAGGGCGACCAGCGTACACGCCGCCCATCGTTGAGTTCGTCTCAACCGCATGACAACTACTCCCCATTCGCGGCATTCAAGATACCGCCTCAGTTAAATCCGGTCATCCTCTGCATGGGCATGCCCTGCGCAGAGAGCGACTGAAAAATGAAAGGTGGAAACGCGTTGAGAGTTCACTTAGATCAAGAAACAGGAGAAAGACAGATAAAGCGGCTTTGTGCGGTAAAGTGGATGGAAGTTGCAATGTATGAAATCGGATACCGATTGATCGTCAAGGCTGACGAGCGGTTGAGTACTGACAACCGGAGCAGGTTCCTGCAATGAGATAATGGCATTCTGTTCAGCCTGCGGCGCGTCGTGGCAGCACACCATCGCACCCCGAGGCAATGTGCCTGACTGATTATCAGTACACTGATCATCAGTGCCTAACGCACCTTCTTCCGAATAAGAGGCCTGAGTAGTCTCACCCGCCTGCTCTGTGCTTACAGCCGAACCGGAGTGGTGCGCGGCAAGGCAGCAGGCATGGGCTATTTGCGAACCCTGCTGAGCGTCATTCTCATTCTGACAATGACAAACGATACCAGCCCAGGCTTGATGTGTGAGCATAAACAAAATCGCAATCCCTTGCGCCAGTCGCTGCCAGGCGGCACGACTGGTTAGAGATGCGAATCCTGCTTTTGTCACTTGCCAAGTCAACGTTTATTCCTCCGTATATTCACGAGCGGAAGATTGAGCTTACGATCAAGAAAGGCTTTGCATATCAAAGTCCAGTTTTTGACCAACTATTTGTGATGAAATCTAAATTGCACAAGAAGCCTTAAATTAGATAGCCAGAAACATATATAGCAACTAATGGAGTCCCTGCCTGTCCAATATTGAACATCTATCACTTTTTTGGCAGAGCCAAAGCCACCAAGAAAGACGATGATTAATGTCACGTCAGACAATGACCCTCGTCACCATCCAACAGCCCCTCTTACAAAGATATCAAAGCAACTGGTGTGCCTCATCACAAATCCAGTAAAACCCTGGTGTTCGCCGGTCAGGAAACGCGAAGTGTGGAAAGTTACGCAGGTGAGCCACGCGAAATTACCCAGTTGCATC
>CAZRXE010000306.1:0-5901 GCA_964603695.1 uncultured Heliomicrobium sp. | reverse complement strand
CCGAACAACGCCAACGCCATGCCTTGCCGGATCACCAGTCGCAGCACATCGCGCGATTGCGCGCCGAGCGCAATGCGGATGCCGATTTCATTAGTGCGCTGCGAGACGGAGTAAGCCATCACGCCGTAAATGCCCACGCCGGCCAGCAACAAGCCCAGACCGGAAAAGAGTCCGAGCAGCAGCATGTTGAAGCGTTGCGACGCAATCGAAAGCGCGGTGAGTTCTTCCATCGAGGAAACGTTCGATAGCGGAACCGACGGATCAATCGCCGCCAGTTCGCGTTTGATGGCTGCTGTCAGGCTGTGCGGCTCAACAGTGGTGCGCACAGTGAAGTTCGCGTCCGTGAACGCACGAACACTGGCCATCAGCTTGTCCGGCACTTGCGGAATCGGCACGAAGACCGTCGGCGCTGCCGGGCGATCCAGGCCGTGCTGTTTATTGTCCGCCACCACGCCGATGACTTGTCGCGACGAATCATTCAAGGTGCGCCCAATGGAAAGTTGCTGAGCAAACGGGTTTTGCCCCGCGAAAAATCGTTGAATGAAAGCTTCGTTGACAATGGCGGCGGGCTGCGCGGCGGCGTTGTCCGCTTCGGTGAAAGCGCGGCCTTGCCGAACGGGGATTTTCATCACATTGAAATAATCCGCCGAAATCATGCGGAACTGCACGCTCTTAACTTGATCCCTGTCGCCGTTCAGAACCACAGGCATATTGAATTGCCAATCCAGCGGCAGCTTGTTGGTGATGGCGGCGGCTTCAACGCCGGGCAGATGGCGTATGCGTTCCAGCGCATCGCGGTAAAACGCCGCCGCATCATTGCTTGCGGCGTAACGCGCGCCGTCCAAAGCCACCTTGAAGGTCAGGACGTTATGCGGATCGAAGCCTGGCGAAACATTCAGCAAATTGGCGAAGGTTCGCGCCAGCAACCCCGCGCCGATCAGCAACACCAACGCCAACGCGACTTCAGCCACAACCAATGCGCCGCGCAAACGTCCGCGCACGACGCTTCCCTTCCCGGACTGTTCTTTCAAAGTTTTGTTCACATCTACGTGACGAGCTTGCCACGCCGGAGCCAGACCGAACAGCAAGCCCGTGGCCAACGAAGCCACGAAGGCAAAGGCCGGCACACGCCAGTCCAATTTGATTTCCGCCACAGACGGCAACAAGCCTTCGGGCACGACGGCCAACAATACGTCCGTTCCCCAGGCGGCTAACAGCACACCCGCCACACCACCCAATAGCGAAAGCAGCACGCCTTCGGTCAGCAATTGGCCCATCACACGCGAGGCTTTCGCGCCCAGCGCCATTCGCACAGCTATTTCTTTTTGACGCGATGCGGCGCGCGTCAACTGCAAATTGGCGACGTTGGCGCAGGCGATCAGCAGCAGAAAGCCAACCGCGCCAAGCAAAATCCACAAATACTGCCGCACTTCGCCGACAAACAATTCCTGATAAGACTGCGCGCCTAGACTTTCGCCCTCCTGCATCTGGCGCGGAAAGGTCGCGCGGAATTTCTCGGCGACGAGCTTCAATTCGGTCTGCGCTTGTTCGAGCGTCACGCCCGGTTTGAGTTTGCCGATGACCGTCGCGTTCGGATCGTAATTGGCCGTCGGCTTGGCCTGCATCGGCACGAACAAATCAACATTCGATTCCAAGCGGAAATTCGGCGGCATGATGCCGACCACGGTCACAGGCTTTTCGTTGAGCTGCACGGTTTTGCCGATCAAGTCCCGCGCGCCGCCAAAACGCCGCTGCCATAATCCGTGCCCCAAAACCGCCACGCGCTCTGCGCCCGGCGTGTCTTCCACCGCCGTGAAAGCGCGGCCCTGCACAGGCGCAACGCCCAGCACGCGGAAAAATTCTGCCGACACGCGCAATCCACGCACAAACTCCGCTTCGCTGCCGCCGGTTAGATTGCCACCCGCGCCGCCGTAATTGGAATAAGCCGCCATTGCCTCAAACGATTGGCAGTGTTCGCGCCAGAACAGAAACTTCGGTTCGCCCGCGCCCGCCAAACCGTCTTTGTATTGCTGCCCGATCATCAGCAGACGATCTGCGTCCGGATAAGGCAGCGGGTGCAGCAGCACGGAATTGACGACGCTGAAAATCGCCGTCGTCGCTCCGATTCCGAGCGCCAACGTGATGACGGCGATCAAGGTAAAACCTGAGTTTTTGAGCAGCATTCGCGCGCCGAAGCGCAGGTCTTGCAGCAGGGTTCGCATTGGTAGCCTCCTGATATAGTGAAAGAAAAACTTGAGGAGATCAGTCCGCTGGAATCCAAACTCCGTGCCAAGCGGCGAAGGCCGCAAACGCAGGAAATAATCGCGTGAAAAGCCGTCTGCGGCGTGCGGACTGTTCGTTTGCGGGAATGGCCAATCCCACTGTTGAACGCGACAGGCAGGGCTGTTGCGTGGACTGTCCAGCATTCGTTTTCGCACATAGCTCTGATCCCACCGCGCAAGGCAACCTCCGGCGTATCACCGCCGCGCACGCCAATAGTCGTGAACGGACTTTGGTCTTTGCCGGCATTAAACCGACAAAAGGGGCGGACTTTTTGAAGTCCGCCCCTTTTGCGTTGATTGAATTGAAGTAAACCGAAATCACTGACAAGACGGCGGGAATACCGGCATGGTCAGTGTAACAGATGCGTTGAGGGTCAGTTTATGCAGGTTATGTCCGCCCTTGAAGCCGTTCGCATTCGGGTTGGTGTTGATGACTGCGCCGATCAATGCGCTGTCATTGGCGGTGCCCGGACGGTCTGGAATTCCGATCTTCAGCCACGCGGAGCGCCCTGCCGGAACGAATTGCTCAAAACGCGGCGTGATGCGCGGGAAGTTGTTCGACAGCGAACTGCGGAACTGGCAATTGCCCGTGTTAAAGGTGAAGCTGACGGACGCTTCAGTGTCATCGTAGAAAATTCCGAAGAGCGATGCGAGGCTGGCCGCGCCCAGACCCAGGTTTCCGCCGATGCGATTGACGATCAGCATTGTGTCGTTGCCGTCCGCGCGCGACGGAACATTGCTGGCCGACAGAATGCGACCCAGTCTGGCGTAATGACGTTCGGTTGCGGTGGGTGCGCCGCCGTCAAAAACCAGCGAAGCGATGCTGCTTCCCGCACAGGACAGCGGATCAGGCAATAGGAACGGATTGCCGTTGGCATCAGTCCCAACGCCTGTAGTTGCCGCAATCGCCTCGGCTCCCAGATTAGCGGCGTGGCCGGTGTTGAATTTGACGTATTCATCGCCGATCAGATAGTTGAAGTTGGTCGGACAACCGGCTTTATCCACAGCCACTGCGATAACGTAGCCCGTCACGCCGGGATCCAAATCCGAAATCTGGAAGCTGGTGGTTTGATTCGGCGTCAAACATAGGAAGTTATCCGCCACCGAACAGCTCTGGCCGTCCACAAAGAACAAATGTAGGTAAGCCGGAAGCGCCGCGTGAATGTTGGTGAAGTTCAACCGCGTATTCTGCGACGACGGATTGGCGGCATCCGAAGTATAAATCGGGAAGATCAACAATGAACCGGGACGTTGATCGCTGCCGGTGGCAAAGTTGTTCATTCGCGGATCGTTGATGTCCAGTCCAGGGCCGACATTCGGACAGTTCGGTCCTGTGCAAGGTGGATTCGGATCGCAATTGGCCGTCAAGCAATCGGAAGTGACGATTTGCGCGTCGTTGGTACCGTCGCTGTTGGTGTCGTAATTGACTTTAAAGTCGGTGCAGAAACGCGTGCCAAGTTGAATGTTCTGGCGAACACGAACCTGATAATTGATGGTCACGGTCGCGCCGACGGGAATCGCGCCGCTCCATTCCACCTGCGCGCTGCCGAGCGTGCAAGTGCCGTTGCCACCGCTGCTGATGGTGGATGTGCAACTGCCCGTAACCGTCGTCAACGCCGTCGGCAACAGCGCAATGAACTCCGGTCCGGGGTTATCGAACTGCGTGCCTGAACCCGTGTTTTTCAATTTGGCTTCAACGTTCAGGATGTTTCCGCCGCCGATGCAAACGTCCACACCATTCGTGCGAATGGTTAGGTCGGCGGGTTTGAACAAAGCTCCCGGCGGGGCTGTGACGGTGATCGTCGAACTGCTGGTGTTATTGCCACCGCTCGGATCAGTTCCGGCCCCCGACACGCTAACCGAATTCGTCAGCGGGCCTGGCGGATAAGTGAACGGAACCCGAAGCTTCAAGGTGATGACTGCGGTGTTATCCGGCGCGGCGGCAGTCAGCATGCCTAGATTGCAGGTCACGGTTGCGCTTCCCGAACAAGTTCCTTTGGTTGAGGTCGCGGAATCCAGCGTCGTTCCGCTGGGCAGCGGATCGGTGACCACCACATTGGCCGCGTCCGACGGGCCGTTGTTTTTGGCGGTGATCGTATACGTCACAAGGTCGCCGGCGCGGATAGAGCTGGCGTCCGCCACTTTCGTGATGCTCAGGTCGCTGTTCGGTTGCAGCGGCGAAGTCACTGTCGAAGTGTTGTTGCCACTGTTGGGATCGTTGACGCCGCTCGGCGCAACCACGCTGGCTTGATTGGTGATGGCGGCGGTAAGTCCCGCCGGCACATTCGCGGAAATGGTGAAGAGAGCCGTCCCCGAAACCGCCAGGTTTACCGTCGTGTTGATGTTTCCCGCACCATTGGCCGCGCCGCAGCTTGAGCCGCTGGAAGCAGTGCAAGTCCAGGTGATGTTGGTCAGGACGTTGGGAATATTGTCCGTCACGGTCGCGCCATTGACTGGACTCGGCCCATCGTTGGTCACAGTGATGGTGTAGGCCAGCGGCGTGCCGGGAATCGGCTGTTGAGGACTGATCGCCTTCGCAATGCGCAAGTCAGCCAAACCGACTACGGTGTTGGTGTCCGTGGCGGAGTTATTGCCCGGCGTCGGATCCGTCGCGCCGGGCGGAACGGTGATTGTCGCGGTATTGCTCAGCGTACCGATGGCGTTGTTGGCGATGGTCGCCGTCAAGGTGAATGTCGCCGTGGTGTTCGCCGCCAAAGTGACTTTGGCATTGATGCTACCGGTTCCGCTGACAGAACCGCAACTCGCTCCGGGCGCGGCAGTACAAGCCCATGTGGCATTGGTCAATTGGGCGGGCAGCGTATCCGTCACGGTGGCGTCCGTCACCATGCTCGGCCCATTGTTGGTGACAATGATCGTGTAACTAACCTGATTGCCCGCCGTCACCGTTGTGGCATTGTCGGTTTTGGAAATCGCCAAATCCGCCGTTATCACCAGCGTGTCAGTATCACTGGCCGAATCGTTGGCGGAGTTCGGATCAGTCACGCCATTAGGCGCGGCCACGGCAGCAGTATTGGTCACAGTGCCTGTCGCCTGGCTTGAAACCGTAACCGTCACGGCAAAGGTCGCCGTTCCGCCCACAGCCAAAGACACTGGTTCGTTGACCAAATTGACGTTGCCGCTGCTCTTGCCGCAGCTGGAACCGGCGGAAGCCGTACAAGTCCAGGAAATCATGGTCAGCGCGGCAGGCAAAATGTCCGTCACCCCGGCATTAGTGACCACGCTCGGCCCGGCATTGGTCACGACCACGGTATAAGTCGTCTGCGTCCCTGGAACCAGCGTGGTCGTGCCGTTCGATTTGGTCACGGATAAATCCGCCGTGGGTGCCAGCGAACGTGTATCGGTCGAAGAGTTATTGCCCGGATTCGGATCCGTCACCCCGCTGGGCGCGACCACGGTCGCGGTGTTGACCAGCGAACCGGAAGCCGTGGGGGAAATCGTCGCCGTCACGGTGAAGGTCGCCGCGCCGCCAGATAACAAATTCACTGTGGCGCTGATGTCTCCGCCACCACTGATCGTGCCGCAGCTTGAGCCGACAGTCGCCGTGCAAGTCCAAAGTGCATTGGTCAAAATCGAGGGCAAAATATCCGTCACCGTCGCG
>CAZRXE010000305.1:0-5003 GCA_964603695.1 uncultured Heliomicrobium sp. | reverse complement strand
GTCGGCCAATCTTCGAGTGCCGTCTTCTTGAGAAGTCAAAACATCAACGCCCCGCAACCGTAAGCCTTCGGTTACGGGGCGTCGAACATGAACATCCAGGTAAAGTCTGATGCTCATCGTTGTCTTTTTAGTTCGAGCAATCGTTGCCGCAAAGGAGACGCGGCTTCTTGGGCGGCCATCTCCTTGACCTCAAACCAACGGCGTTGAATCTCCGCGTCTAATTCCAATTGATGATCGTAGTAATACGCCAGCGCCGCGTGAATTTGAGCCAGCGACAAATGCGGGTACTGAAAGTGCATTTCTTCCGGGCTGGAACCGTGTGCCAGCTTATCCAATGCCACCTCAATCACTTTGACGTTTGCATCGCGGATCCAGGCGACTCCGTTTTCATCAATGTCAATGTGGGAAACTGCCGTTGCCGTCATTGCCATACCTCCTATTGCCCGCTGCCGGCGGCTTTGGCCGCGGCTTTCGCCCCGGTTGGCTGCCGTTTGTGCGCGTCGAACCAGTCGAAGATGTCTTTGAATGCCGGAGCGGCAATGTCCGTGTGATTGCCGCCGGGAACTTCGATGTATTTGATTTCGATGCCGAGTTCTTTTCCGGCTTTGACCATTTTGCGCGATTCCTCGACGGAAACGGTTGGGTCTTTGTCGCCGTGGATGACGATCCAGGGAACGTGCGTGATCTTTTTCAAACCCATCATCACGAAGGGCTGACCGCCTCCGGCAATCGGTCCGATGGCGGCAAACTGATCAGGATGATTGACCGCCACCGACCACGAACCGTAACCGCCCATCGAATGCCCCATCAGGTAAACGCGGTCGTCGTCAATCGAATAATCGCGCTTCATCGCTTTGAGCACATCAATCACGTCAGTTTCCGCCGTGCCCATGTACATCGAAGCGGGCGCGCGGCCTTTGGGACAGACAACCAGATAGCCGCGCGATTCGGCAATGCGTTTGAGTTCGCCGTTGTTGTAGCTGGCGAAAAACGAGTTTTCATCTCCGCCCATGCCGTGCAGCGCCACCACCAGCGGCCATTTCTTTTTGGCGTCATAATTGGTCGGCACGTAAAAGCGATACGGTTGCTGAGTATTGTCCACCGCCGATTGATACGCCCATTGAATATCGCCGCGTTTGGCGGTGAGCGGGTTTTGGTTTTTGGCGATTTGATCGAGCAGGGCGTTGGCTTCGTCCACGGCGGCTTTCACGTCGGTGCGGACGACGGACATTTGCCCGCTGTTGACCAGATCAATCATCGAGGCTTTGTATTCAGCGGCGGCCAGCGCCGCCAGCAGCGGGCTTTCGCGTTGCAGCAATTCCAGGCGGAAGCTGCCCGCGCGCGTTTTCAGCAGGCGCGCTTGCGTGTTCAGGTCACGCGCGATGCGAATGGAATTCGACTTGTAGATTTCCTCGCCCGTGCCGGGAAAGAGTTTGACGACGATTTCGTAGTTGCCATCCGGCAAATTGGGAATCGCGGCTTCGAGCGTGAGCGGCTTGGTGAAATCCGGCGCGACATCGGTCAGCGGCTTCAATTCTTTCAGCGTTTCCTGCTTGCCGTCTTTGGTGACGGCGATGGAAAGCGCGCCTTTCAGCTTTCCTTCAATCGGTTCGTCCAGCACGTAAATCTGCGTCAGCGTGACTTTCGCGGCGTCGCCCGGATCGAAAATGGAGTTTTCCAGTTTTACCACCGTGGCTTCGGTCAAGGCAGCGGCGGGCGTCCATTTCCGATTCCGCATCAAATACATGCCGTGCGTCAGGTGTTTGAGCGCGTCGCCGTATTTTTTGTCGTTGTTGGCGGTGCGGGCTTTGACTTCCAGGTCTTCAACCAGTTTGCGCGTTTCGTCGTTCATCGGCACGGAATTTTTCAACGTGCGATAGCCGACGGAAGTGCGCAGCACCAGTCCGGCGTCCTGCGCGAAGGTCGAAACGGAAACCAGCGCCGCAAACGCGAGCGCCAACGTGAAAAGGCGGATCGAAACGAGTTTCATGACGGTAGCTCCTTAAGCTGTGATGGGTTGGTGCGGAGCATCGTACTCTTGAGACTCGGCGGCGGGCAAATGTGGGACGAACGACTCAGCGTCCGGTTGAACCGAAGCCGCTTTCGGCGCGTTCCGTATCGCTGAGTTCTTCAACCCAGACGTAATCGCACATTGCGGCTTGTTCGATGATGAGCTGGGCGATGCGTTCTCCGGCTTCAAATTGAATGGGTTGCGAGCCGAGGTTAATCAACGGAACTTTCAGTTCGCCGCGATAGTCCGCGTCCACCACGCCGGCCAGTACGTCTATGCCGTGTTTGACCGCCAAGCCGGAACGCGGTGCGATGCGGCCATAAAATCCGGCGGGAATTTCCACCGCCACTCCGGTCGCCGCTAGCGTTCGCCGGCCGGGTTCCAGCGTGAAGGTTTCAACACAACAAAGGTCGGCGCCTGCCGACAAACTGCTGCCACGTTGCGGCAATCGCGCGGCGGGATGAAGTTTTTTGATTTTGATTGGTGGGAAGGAAATGGTGATTGTCATTGGTTCAGATTTCGACAGGAACGTTTGCCGCGCGCACCGTTGATTCCACGTGGGCGACGCGCGGCAGCTTGATGGAAAATTCGCTGCCCACGCCGGCTTCGCTGCTGACGTAAGCTTCGCCGCCGTGGGCGCGCGCCAGATGTTTGACGATGGCCAATCCAAGTCCGGTGCCGCCTGCGTCGCGCGAACGGGCGCGGTCAACTCTGTAAAACCTTTCAAACACGCGCGGCAGATGTTCCGCCGGAATGCCGCTGCCGGTGTCGCGAACTTTGATGATTTGATGTTGTCCGTCGGCGGCGGTTTCGGCGCGCACGGTGACACTGCCGCCGGGATGATTGAACTTGACGGCGTTGTCCACCAGGTTGATGACAATCTGTTCCAGACGCCTGCGGTCCGCCGTGACGTAATCATCCTCAGCGACTTGATTGTCCAACTGAACGTTGTGCCGCGCGGCGCGCGGAGCCAATCCGGCAAAAACTTCATTGACGAATTGGCGCAGCGGCAATCGTTCCGGCGACAAACTGACCGCGCCGGATTCGATGGCAGACAGTTCGGAAACATCGTTGACCAGAGCGCGCATGCGTTCGGCGTTGCGATGAATGGTGTTCAAAAATCGCAGCGCGTTATCGGCATCGTCCAGGCCGCCGTCAATCAGCGTTTCGGTGTAAGCCGTGATGGCCGCCAGCGGCGTGCGCAGTTCGTGCGAAACGTTCGAGAGAAATTCCTGTCGCACACGTTCCAGCCGTTCCAGTTTGGTGATGTCAATGAAGGCACTGACCACGCCGTCAATGCCGTCGTCCAATCGCAACGGCGCGGCGTGCAAATTCAGGATTCGTTTTTCGGCGGAACCGGCGGAAGAACGCACTTCCAATCGCGCTTCGACAATTTCTCCGGTCGAAAGAACTCTGGACAATGTGCGATGGAGCTGCGGATCGCGGCTGAGGTCGGCCACGCGCACAACCGATTTATCGCCCAACCCGAACAGCGCCCGCGCCGCATCGTTCAGCAGCAACACTTCGGAATTGCGCCCGGTGATGACCAATCCTTCGGCGACCGAAGCCAGAATCGAACGCAGCAGGTTTTCATCGCGTTCGGATTTGGCCAGCGTTTCGCGCAGGCGTTGGCTGCCCTGCTCGCGTTCGTTGAGCAGATGGCCTTGTTGGCGGAAGACGTAATACGCGATGACACTGCTGATGACGCCGACGACGAAGGTGGAAACGACGTGCGAGGTAACGACATCCATCTGTGGAAAGAGCAGCGTTTTCACCGTCTCGTAGAGCGCGAAAAACGCCACCATGATGGCAGTGGTAAAGACAATCTTTTTTTGCCTGAGGGTCATTCGGTCAAACACTGTTTCGCCGCACCTAGTTCCCCGCAACCGTCAAAGCGACGGCTACGATCACAATTGCAAACTCATCAACTTCACTCCGGCATTAGTTTGCCTGTCAGAAGCCAAACTGACAATCAATGAGCGACTTTGCAACGGTGACCGCAGAAGCCTCAGAAACAGCGTGAACGTAACGCGACTAATTCACCTCAGAAAAACGGAGTGCGCAGCGGCTTCGCAGAAGTACAAATCCTCTGCGAAGCGGCTGCGGTTCTTTGCTCCTCTGCGGTGAATTGGCGGTCGTTACGGCGCGAAGAAGCCCGACACGTCAATCACCAGATCGGTGGTCAAAGGCGAAAAGATTTTGAACCTTCCGTCCGATGTGCCCAATCCGACAGTGAAATGACGATTGAACACCTGTCCCGGCAGGAAGTTCGAGGTGGCCACCAGCGGGCGCACGGCATCGCTCGGCCAGAAGGTCAGGAAGCCGCCGTTGGAATTGACCACTGTCGCATTGCCGACGATTCCCAGCGCGTTGTTGGCAATAGTAACGCCGTCGCAAGTGCCACGCACGGGTTGCAGGTTTTCAGTGCCGCCGCCAATCGGCAAACTGCTGTGCGTGGTGCAGCCGAAAAGTCCCGGGCGCGTTTCCAACAAGCGCACAGGCCTCGGCAGCGGGTTGAACAGCAATCCCAGACCGTTCGCGTCCGTCGCTTCGGACGAGTAATAACCCAGCACATCCACCACCAGGTGCGTTGTCGCCGTGGTGAAGATTTTGAATTCGCCAGCCGCCGACAGTCCCACAGTAAAGGGCGCGTTCATGATTTGTCCGGGCAGGAAATTCGAACTGGCCACCAGTGGGCGCGCGGCGCTGGCCGGAAACAGCGTCAGGAACTGTGATCCGTTGCCGCCCGGATCAACAGTCGTGGCGTTGCCGACGATGGCCAGTGCCGCCGCCGGAATCGTCACGCCGTCACAGGTTCCGCGTGCTTGCTGAGCGGTTTCGGTGTTTGCAACCAGCGGCGCGCCTGGCGAGGTGCAGCCGGTTAATCCGGCGCGCGTTTCCAGCAAACGAATCGGTTTCGGCAGCGGATGGAAATACAACCCGCCGCTGCCCGGCGGCGCGAAATAGCCTGTCACGTCCACCACCACCTCTG
>CAZRXE010000304.1:0-5386 GCA_964603695.1 uncultured Heliomicrobium sp. | reverse complement strand
AGCGACGTTTTCAAACGCGCTTGCTGCGGAAGCTTCAGTCGAAATCCTGCATCCAATCCGGCTGCGGATTCTTGTTCACGGGTTTGAGAGATGATTTGTTGGAGGTGTTGGTTTCATTTTGTATCGCTGATGGAATCGCCGGTTCGTCAAAATCTTTCATCCATTCGGGAGAATTTATGTCATTTGCCGAATGTGACGTCAGTCTGGGCTTTTCGCTGCTGGGGCGTTGATGCGTGGCGGCGAAATCCTTCACCCAGGCGGGCGGTTCGTTTGTCGCGCGTGACGGCAGTTTCGGGCGCGAAGCTAAAGTTTGCGCGGGCGGAGGCGGGGGAGTTATCGCCGTGCGAGCGGCGATGGGCGATGCAGGTTTAATCAGGTTGTTCAGCGCAACGGAACGTGCCGTCGGCCAACCGGGCAAAGCGCGCAATGTCAGTTTGGCCAATTGCAGAAAATCTTCGGGTTGTCCTTCGGGCGGCAGCTTCAGGCTTTCGCTCAGCAACGCGCCGAACACCTTTGCCAGCAAGCCTGCCGGTTCGCCGTCGCGATTTGATTTGCGAACGGCCTTATCGCCTTTGATTTCGTAGCCTTCGGTTTGAAGCTGTTGTTCAAGCAGTGCGCGGCTGGGAACGGGCAAAGTCGTTTGCTTCAGCGGATGGTAGATGTTTTCTTCCTCGGCGTCGGCTTTGAGTGCGCTCATCGTGTCGTAAAGCAAACGACAGGCGAACAGTTCATTCGCCACTTCGTTGACGATCAGTTCCGGCGGCAACAGCGGATAAGCAATGATTACGCCTTGTCCGTGCGCAACGGCGTCTTCGGTGTCGGCGGGCAACATCAAATGAAAACAGCACGATGGGTCGCCGCCGCTGCCCGCAAAGCGAAATGCGAAGTCAGCGCCAAGCAGCATGCCTTCCAACAAGTCAGCACGGGTGATTGTCAGTTGGCCTTCGACGCCGGCGACGGGCGAGGCGGACGGGTAAGGCCCGAACAACGTCCCGTAAAGGTAAATCGGATCGTTCAATCCAGGCGCTTCAGGCAATTGTTCCAGTACTTGCAGGTAAAACAGATAAAGCTCCGTCGCCTCGATTTGCCGTTTGCGATGGTCGCTCATTTCAAACCACGCCAATTCGGTCTGCACTTGAGGCGGTAGATTTTGACGATTGCCGTCCGGCAGCGCCTGCAAATTTCCCAGCGCATCCACGGCGACGATCCATTCCTGGTTGGCGGTGTGGCGATTGTTCAGGCAAAAGCAATCCACGATGTGTGCTGGCGATTGCGGCAGAGGTGCCGGATTCGGCGCGTCTGCGCGGCGAAGAAAGTATTTTGGTAACGGTCTTTGCTGCACGAGTTATTCCTGAAGTTCGACGGTCAAAAACGTTGGCGACGATCAACGCCGTGAAAGAAGAAAAACCGCAGCGTTTGTGGAGCGGATTATTTATCCGTCATTGCGGCAACAAAGCAAGTGGTCGGCGGGAAATCCGTTGCGCGAAAAGAACACTTCATTAAAACTGCCGCGTGGCAGCATTGAAAAAGAATTGGAACGGACTTTTGTCTGTTCCCGCTGTGGACAGGCCACAAGCCGTCCCCACAAAAAACTCAATGAACACAAAACAGCACAAACTGTTTTCCCGCTCAATCAATGGTTATTTGTTCGCGGTGTCGAGTGTCGCTTTAGTAACGGCGACACTAGGTCCTTTCCACAGTCGGTTCAGTTCAACGACGGTGGCTTTGGCCTTGTTGCTGACAGTATTGTTTGCCGCAACGGGCTGGGGCAGCCGTCCGGCGCTGATGGCGGCGATTTTAGGCGTGCTTTGTTTTAATTTCTTTTTCCTGCCGCCGCTGTATACCTTCACCATTGCCGACCCGCAAAACTGGGCGGCGCTGGCAGCATTTCTGATTACCGCCGTGACCGCCGGACAGCTTTCCGCGCGCGCCAAACGCCGCGCCGAAGAAGCCGAAGCCGGACGGCGTGAAATCGAGCGGCTTTACGACGAATACAAAATTGCTTCGGAGCAGGCCAAACAAGCTGAAGTCTTTCGTCAAAGCGAGCGGTTGAAATCCGCTTTGCTCGACGCCGTCACGCACGATTTGCGCACGCCTCTGACTTCGATCAAAGCTTCGGTGACAACCCTGCTGGCGGAAGCTCCGGCGAAAGAAAGTCTGGAAGACACTGTCGTGTTAGACCCGGAAGGCCGCGCGGAATTGCTGGAAGTCATCAACGAAGAAACCGACCGGCTCAACCGTTTTGTCGAAAACCTGGTCGAGTTGGCAAAGCTCGAAGCGGGAGAGTTGCAACTGCGTCGTCGCTGGGGATCGGTCGCCGAAATCGTGGCTTTGGCTTGTGAACGCGCGGCTGAACTAACCGCACGTCATTCCATCGAAGTCTCACTGGAACGCGAACTGCCGTCGGCGCGCGTGGATGCGAACCTGTTGGCCGAAGTCTTGTATTCATTGATTGACAACGCCGCCAAGTATTCGCCCGCCGGTTCGCCGATTAAAATCGCGGCCCGCCGCGCCGAAGACGAAATGATTTTGCTTTCGGTCGAAGATCAAGGATGCGGCATTCCGCCCGAAGCACGCGAACGGGTATTCGATAAATTCTTTCGTGTGGCGAGCGACGGTGTGCATTCGCCAAAAGGGTTGGGAATGGGATTGGCGATTGCTCGCGGCATTGTGGAAGCGCACGGCGGGCGCATTTGGATTGAACCCGGTGCGAATGAGCGCGGCGCACGCTTTCAGTTGCTGATGCCGATTGGCGATGAAGATTTCGTGGAAGGAGCGAACGACGATGACTGAAGCACAGCGCATTTTGGTGGTGGACGACGAACCGCAAATCGCCCGCGTGTTGCGGCGCGGACTTTCCGCGCGCGGATACGAAGTTCAAACCGCTGCCGACGGCGAAGACGCCCTCGGCACTTTTTCACAGTGGCCTGCCGATCTGGTCATCACTGACCTTTCCATGCCGCAAATGAGTGGGCTGGAACTCTGCCGCCGGCTGCGCAAACTCTCTTCGGTTCCGATCATCGTGCTTTCGGTCAAAGGCGAAGAAAAAACGAAAGTCGAAGCGCTGGACGCCGGCGCGGATGATTACGTCACCAAACCTTTCGGCATTGACGAATTGCTGGCGCGAGTTCGTGCGACATTGCGCCGCGCTCCGGCGGCAACGGCGCGTGACGCCCAGGAAATCGAGCTTGGCGATTTTCACATCAACCCGGAAGCGCGCACTGTTCTGGTGCGTGGCGAAGAAGTGCATTTAACGCCGAAGGAATACGAACTGCTGATCTACTTGATTCGCCACGCCGGAAAAGTCCTGACCCATCGCGTGTTGCTGGGTGCAATCTGGGGCGGCGATTACACCGAACAGACCGAATACCTGCGCGTTTTCATCGGCCAATTACGCAAAAAGATAGAAGCCGACCCTGCCAAACCTCGCTACATTTTGACCGAGCCCTGGATCGGCTACCGTTTCAACGCGGAAAGTTAGCCAGCCTCTCTCCCCATCTTTACGAATTCTTTATAAACCGCTTACGCCATCCTTACGAACGGCGCTTTATGCTCAGCACCGTTGATGAGCAATCCGAACAAACAATTCGAGCGGCAGTCAGAAACACGCGAAATTGCGTCGAGTTCGAGGATTGCCAACCCACAAACAAAAGGAGACGCCATGAACGCAATCGCTTTTGCAAACACCAACGGTTTCGTTGGCAACGCGGTGCAAACAGTTCGCCAGAAAATGAAAACAAAGCTTCAAGTCGCTGGCGCTGCATTGGGATTGGTCGGCGGCGTTGGAGCAGGAATTTTCGGTGGTTTGCTGACTGCGGCCAGTTGGATGTCAGCCAATGAATCCGTACGACATTGGCTTTCCAGCGCCGGTTCGACGCTGCTACTGCTGACCATCCCGCTCATCATTCTGGGCGCGTGTTGCCTGGATTGGCTGGAGAAAAACTGTGATTGATCTGATTTTCATTGCCGCCACGGCGGCGTTCTTTTTGCTTTCGCTGGCGTACGTGCGCGGCTGCGAAAAGCTGCAATAAAGGAAAAACTTTATGAACTGGGAATCCATTTTATCGCTCGTCGCTTCGGCGCTGTTGCTGGTTTACCTGACTTACGCGCTGCTGCGACCGGAGAAATTCTGACCGGAAAATCTTTATGACATTCAATGGCTGGTTACAAATTCTGTTGTTCTTCGCGCTGATTCTGGCGGTCACAAAACCGCTGGGCGCATTTATGGCGCGTGTTTTCAACTGCGAACGAACCTTTCTCGATCCTGTGCTGCGTCCGGTTGAACGGCTGATTTATCGGCTGACCGGCGTGGACGAAGCGCGCGAAATGCGCTGGACGGAATACGGCACGGCGATGTTGCTGTTCAGCGTCGTTTCGATGGTGGTGTTGTACCTGTTGCAACGTGTGCAGGCGTGGTTGCCGCTCAACCCGCAAAAGCTGGCCAACATCGAGCCAAGTTCGGCCTTCAACACGGCGGCTTCGTTCACGACCAACACCAACTGGCAAAGTTACGTTCCCGAAGTAACGATGAGCTACCTGACGCAGATGGCTGGCTTGGCCTATCACAACTTTGTTTCGGCAGCGGTCGGCATTGCTTTGGCCATCGCCTTCATTCGCGGCATCGCGCAACGCGAAAAAGACAGTTTGGGCAATTTCTGGGTGGATATGACGCGCGCAACGTTGTGGGTGTTGTTGCCGTTTTGCCTGATCGGCGCGCTGGCGTTGGTTTCGCAAGGCGTGGTGCAAAACCTGAAGCCTTACGACACCGTGACGCTGCTTGATCCGCAAGGCGAAGTGAAAACTCAAACCATCGCGCAAGGCCCTGTCGCTTCGCAGGAAGCCATCAAAATGTGGGGCACGAACGGCGGCGGATTTTTCAACGCCAACTCGGCGCATCCTTTTGAAAACCCAACGCCGCTGACGAACCTGCTGCAAATGTTCGCCATTTTCGCCATTTCCGCCGGATTGACGTACACGCTGGGACGAATGACCGGTTCGCCCAAACACGGTTGGGCGGTGTTTGCTGCAATGGCGTTGCTGTTTTTCGTCGGCGTGACCGTGTCCTATTGGGCAGAAGCACGCGGAAACCCAATGTTTATCGGAGCGAATCAAGCCGCGTCGGCTTCGCAATCGGGCGGAAACATGGAAGGCAAGGAAGTCCGATTCGGTATTGCCAATTCGGCGCTGTTTGCCACGGTGACAACGGACGCTTCGTGCGGCGCGGTGAATTCCATGCACGATTCGTTCACGCCGCTCGGCGGTTTGGTTCCGCTGGCCAACATCATGCTTGGCGAAGTGGTCTTCGGTGGTGTCGGCGCTGGCATGTACGGCGTGCTGATTTATGTCGTGCTGGCAGTGTTCATCGCCGGGCTGATGGTCGGACGCA